>JAQBNU010000052.1 GCA_028288365.1 Chitinophagaceae bacterium
AAGAAGTAGCGCCGTTTACAGCGGGAACAGTATAGGCCACATTACTTGCACCTTGACAAACAGCAGCTGTGCTGGTGGTAAAAGCATTTGGAGAAGTAGTAACACTCGTTATATTCACTGCTGAGTACGAAAAACCAGTATTGTCTTGCCATCTGTATTCTACCTTGGATGCGGAAGTTAGAAAACCTCTCCAAACGTTACTTATTGTTGCTGAGGTGGATCCTGCTGCACTCCATACCTGCACACCATCAATATACAAAGAGGCATCATCATCATGTCCCGCAACATCAATTTGGTATTGGCCACAAGCAAAATTTGCACGTTTGTAACTTACACCATGTGTATCATTCGACACAGGACAACCTACGTATGGTGTTCCTCCAGTTGCATTGGCTGAAGAAGGAGATACACTGGAGTTCCATCTGTTTTGCGAATTAAAAGAAAGATTGGTTTCTGTATACATTCCTCTGTAGGTGCTGAAGGTATTGTTGTAACAGTAGACGTTCCAGAATCCGTTGCCATATACATTCGGATTTCCAATGGTATCAGCGGTAACGGTAATGGTATTGACAGATGTACAACCTGCAGCAGTAGTGCCGATTACGGTATATACTGTATTGCTCGTAACTGAACATACGACACTGGCTCCTGTAGTAGCACTTAATCCTGTGGCAGGTGACCAGCTATAAGTAGACGCATTGCTTGCTGTAAGCGTGGCAGAACCACCATCACAAATTACAACAGAGGAAGAGGATACCTGTACTTGTATGGTAATGATGTTGGAGTTTCCAGTAGTTAAGCTGCATGTACTATTGTAGGCTCTTACTCTGTAATAGTAAATTGTACCAGGAGTTAATCCATTTAGGCTGTATGTAGTTACATTGCCCACGTTTAAGTTATTGTATCCTGATACAATAGATGTAAAAGCGGCATCTGTCGCGACATCCAGAAAGTAGTTGGTGGTGTTGATCACCGCCGTCCAGTTGGCATTAAACTGCGTACAATTGCTGCCAGCTGTAAATGGAAGAGCAATGGGAACTGCTGTTGGATTTAAATTAACAGAACCATAAGAGTAGCCGGCATTTTCTTGCCATTTGAATTCTATGGTATTGGAAGGTGATAAAAAGCCCATCCAAACGTCAGTGTGGGTATCACAGCACCCGTTATGTGCCCATACTTGGGTGCCATCTATGAATAAGTATCCATCATCATCGTGACCGGTAATGTCTATTTGATACATGCCGCATGGTAGCCCTGTGCGTTTGTATGAAACAGAGTGTAAATCATTGGGCACTGGACAGCCTGCGTAGGCAATGCCAGAAGAGGCATCGGCTGAAGAAGGACTCAACGATTTATCCCAACGTGTTTGTGAGTTAAAGGATAAATTGTTTTCTGTGTATGTTCCATAATAGGTCGTATAGTTATAACCATTATAGGCATATGCATTCCATGCTCCGTTTCCATACACAGTAGGATTACCAGAAGTAGGATTAACGTTCATGACAATTGATTTACTGCTGGAACATCCTACTGCATCAGTAGTAGTCAGGGTATAAGTAGTAGTCACGGTTGGAGAAGCGGTAACTACAGCAGTGTTTGTCGCGCTAAGTCCGGTGGAAGGAGTCCATGTATAATTAGTCGCATTGCTTGCTGTAAGCATGGCATTCTCTCCCTGACAAATGGTAAGAGGAGTTGTAGGGGAAAGCATCACTTGATTGGAAAGTACGTTGGAGTTACCAGTGGTTAAGTTGCAAGTGCTATTCTTGGCTCTTACTCTGTAAAAATATTCTGTACCTGCGGCAAGACCAGTAATTAATTTACTCGTTACGTTTCCCGTTACCAAGTTATTGTAAGCCGGTAAAATGGAGGTAAAGGCAGCGTCAGTAGCGACGTCAATGAAATAGTTATTAGAGTTGCCAAAGGCTGTCCAGTTGGCGGTAAAGCTCGTACAATTGGTGCCAGCAGATGGTGGTAGAAGAACGGGTATAGATGGATTGGAAAAGAGATTGATACGGCCATACGATTGTCCGTAATTTTCTTCCCATTTAAACTCAACAGTTGAAGTGGGTTCCAGAAATCCTGTCCATGCATTGGCACTTGTTGCACTGCTGGCAGTAGCTCTTGTCCATACTTGTATACCATTGATGAGTAAGACTGCCGCATCATCATTACCCGTAACATCTATTTGATAAATGTCACAGCTAAAATTGGTGCGCTTATAACTCACGGCATGAAGATCAGCGGGTACTGTACATCCTGTATAAGGACTACCTGAACTGTTATCAGCAGAAGAAGGAGAGCCATTCTGATCCCATCTTGTGATGGAACTTAGATTGATGTTGTTTTCTGTATAAAAACCATAATAGTTAGTATAAGTATTGTCACCATATGCATAGGCATTCCATATCCCATTTCCTGATACTGCTGGATTTCCTGTCGGCAAAGTGATAGTCAACGCAAGTGTTGTTCCTTTTATGAATGGAGTTGTTGATACTGTTCTTATCAAGTAATTTCCCGATACTGTACCTGCAGGAACAGTTGCTGCTATATTCCCGTTTGTTGTAGAGGTTAGGCTTCCAATGTAATTGGGTGTCGCAGTAAAGTTGCCCGTAGCATCGGATAATTCTATTTTAAAAATATTACCACCGGTAAATAATCCTGTTTTAGTATAAGTAACATTGAGTACAGCGGAAGTATAAGAACAAACACTGGCTGAAGAAACAGTAGTAGTTGTAATAGTCTGTGCAAAGGATTGTTGAATGCACACGATAGCAATTAAAAATATAAAGACATATCTTAAAGAGAAATGCTTCACCTGAAATTTAAATTGACTCATGTATATGTTTCTCATACATGGTTCAACGGCCTTAAATCACCTTGGTTTTGCTAAACCCTTGTATTTAAGCTCAAAAGGGAGTATGGTTCGATGAGTTTATGGCTGTTTTTCGATAAACAATAATCTTAAAAAATGATCTGTTTTTTTTATAAAAAAGTATTGAGACATTGTGAAATACTTTCCATTAATACAAAAAAAAACATGTCGTCAACATGTTTTTTTTTGTATTAATGGAAAAATTTATTTTTGAATAAAGACTTGTTGAGCTTTCGAAGCAATAGCGGTTTGTACTTTTACCACATACACTCCATTAGAAATATCAGGTAAAGCAAAATCAATTCTACCTGCATCAATCGTGGCATTTTCAAAATTATAAACCGGTTTGCCCAATGCATCAAACACAGCTACGTTTGCGGTACCTGAACTTTGATTGGTAAATAGTAAGAACACATTCTGTTGTAAGGTACCGATTTCGATTCCTGACGTATTATTGTTTGCTGATGTATTCGCCGTTACGGTACTTTGACGGCCACTGGTATACTGAAGATAGAAACGACCGGCATAATTGCCGCTGTCTAATTCTACATGATAAGTGGGGTTATCCGAAAGGTTTTGTGTAACACCTAACAAGCGATCTTCTAAAGTAAATGATTCATTGCTTGCAAAACCCGAAAGATCCGCCGTCCATTGATAGTCTGCGTCGAGAACAACATTAAGTTGCAAAGGAATGGTTTTTTGTGTGAGTGCAGAAGGCAAGCTGTTGACAGAATAATCAGCTAAAGGAGAGACAGAAAATACAGAAGGTACATTGGAATCGTTTGTTAATTTATAAGCGTCCAACTCTGCATCGAATTGTTCAGATGCTTCATCTGCAAAACGAATAATAGTTTCATCTGCATCGGCTCCATTGGCAACGGTTAAGCGCAATATTTTATTAGCACCTTCTTCTGTTCTCCATACATCTTTTAATGTAGAGGTGATACGTGCTGAATTGGAAATAGTAAGAAATCCTTTACCTCCTGCAGTGGAAACTTTCACAAAGAAACCTTGCATGGAACCAATGTATTGGGTACCGCCATTGGTTCCTATTCCACTCACATAGGAGAGATACCTGTTGGTCCTGCCGTCCCATATGTAAATAGCATTATCTAACCCTGTTTTGGTAATACCGACAGAGCTCCAGTCAATGGTAGAAGGGTAAGGATTACCCATTAAATTCCAACCATCGGCAGCGGCTTTAACTACTGGTACAGTCGTTTTAGTATTGGTCAATGTATCGCTGGAAATACTGGCTGTACCGTGTGTGTAGTTTCCTGTTACATCAATAGTATTCAGGTTGTACCATCTTGGAAAGAATAAGGCATAACCAGTTATATTATTGAGAGGACCTGAATTGACAGCTGTCCAACCAGTTTTTGCGCTGGTATCCTTTACCGTTTCGTTATAAGAAAAAAGATGACCGGTGGTCAATACGTTATCACTCCAGTCAGAGACCGTTATTCCTGGAATAGGAGAAGAGAGGTAATGGTACCTGTCTCCATATATATATTTAAAGAAACGAATGTTACCGGAAGTAGCACCAGATCCTGTGCCGGAGATTGCACCATTGTACAAGTTTTGGTTGAGGTTGCCACCTGTCGCCAAAGTACCAGCAGTAAGCATAAGGATACCATTGATCGTAGATGTACTGTTCAATGTCAAGCCTGATACATTGTTGAGCGTAACGTTGCTAAAGGTTGTAGCGCCACTAATGGTTTGAGCCGAAGATCCAACAAAGTTTACAACACCTGCACTGTTATATATGCTGTTGTCAGTGAAGGTACCATTATTAGTGAAGTTGCCATTGACATTAAGAATACCGGTAGAAGCGTTGGTTAATGTAGCCGATGTATTGATCGTAATATTTCTGACATCGGCGGTAGCACTATTTGTAGGTAAAGTTACTACAGCTGGAATGATGACATCAGTAGTAGAAGTCGGTAAAACACCACCACACCAGTTGCCAGCTGTTTGCCAGCTGTTGTTCGTATTTCCCGTCCATTGTCCTGCAGCGCTCGTATTTGAAAATACAATAGTATAAGCTCTGGATATACAACCACCAGCTGTTACATTCAGGGTATAGGTTCCTGCATCAGCAACTGCATAAGTCATGGTAGGATTTTGTACGGAAGAAGAAGGCAATAGAGTTCCAGGTCCGGTCCAGGAATAAGTTGCGCCACCAACAGTGGGAGCTGAAAAGGTCAAGGTGTTTCCCACGCATACTGGTCCGTTTTGACCGGGCCCATCAGGACCGTTATACAAGGTTTTTACTTCTGTTGAAGTCAAGGCTCGGCTATAAATAAGAACATCATCTAGGGCACCATTAAAATAAGTGCTGGTAGGATTAGATGGCCAGGTTGCTCCTATTGCATCATAACCTATTTTATAGTATCCTGTATTATTTTGGCCGCCTAATGGAGTAGCACTACTTGCAACACTGGTTCCGTCTATGTATAATACTATTCCTGTTGTACTGGAAAGTGTCGCTGTTGCTAAGTGCCAATTACCATCATTGTACGAAGACGTAGAATTGATCGTGATACGGCCTGATAAAGGATTCACACCAAAATAAACCAATCCACTATTATCCATGTAAATATGACGGTCAAAAACGGTACTGCCACCTGTTTGAGTATTGCCGAAACCAATGAGTTTGCCTCCGTTTGTTGTAGTTGTTTTAAACCAAATCGACTCAGACAAATCATTCGGATTGGTATAGGATTGACTGGTTGAAACATATTGAGTACTGCCATCAAAGCTATAGGCAGCATTGCTCACACCAAAACGATCAGTAGTTAATGTTGGAGCATTTTGCAGTGAGCCTTGATTGATGCCGGCTGCATCGTTGGCATTCCCGTTAAATTTATAGTTCGCAATTTTTCCAGAACTTGGAATTTGAGTGATACTGGTTCCAAGTGTATAATCAATTTTAGCTGTTGCATAAGCAGTGGAACTACATCCACCTTTCGTGACGGTTACAGCATACACGCCTTCATTAACTGAACTCATATTGCTTACCGTAGGGTTTTGCGAAGCGGATGAAAAAGTATTCGGACCGGACCAGTTATAAGTTGCCCCGGCTATTGTTGTAGAGGTAAGATTAAGAGAACCTCCCAAACAAACAGGGTTATTACTTCCCGCTCCGTCAGGAGTGTTGTACAGTGTTGTTATATTTCCAGAAGTTAATTCGGCATTGAAAATCATTACATCATCCATTGCCCCTTTAAAATAGTTACTGGTAGGAGAGTCTGTCCAACCAATACCATCATAATTGATCCTCCAATAACCGGTATAATTTTGTCCACCTAATGCTGAAGTGTTGGTAGCCACTAAGGCACCATCTACATACATGTTAGTCCCATGACCGGCAGTGCTGGAGCAGGTTATAACCAATTGATGCCAACTGCCGTCATTGTACGATTTAGGAGAAGTTAGTTCATACCCTGTTCCAGGGTTTACCGCAAATACAAGGTTCCCCGTATTATCCATCCATGCCATTCGATCTCTGTTTCCACTTGCTCCTGTTGATGCATCGCCAAAGCCAACCAATCGTCCTCCCACAGAAGTGGTCGTTTGAAACCATACAGCAATAGAAAATTGATTAGGGTTGGTATAGGATACTGTGGTCGAAATATATTGACTACTGCCATCGAAGCTATAGGCACTGTTGGCATTTCCAAAGCGGTCTGCTGTTGCAGTCGGAGCATTTTGAAGTGTTCCATTATTGACACCTTGAGCATCCAATGCATTACCGTCCAACTTATAACGAGATTGAAGAGATGCAGGTATTTGAGATATGGCTGGTAGTGGAGTAATTGTAAATACGGAAGTAGCAGTAGCGTTTCCACAATTGTTATTATCATGAACAGATACAGTATACGTAGTAGTAGAAGTAGGCGAGGCTGTGGGATTGGCAACAGTTGTAGAAGTTAAATTAGTTGCAGGACTCCAGGAATAGGTATAAGGAGAGGTCCCTCCTAAAGGTGTGGCTGTAATGACAGTAGAAGATGCATTGGCACAAGCAGAGACTGTAGCAGGAGAGACAGAAACTGTAGGCATAATGACGGCGATAGCAGGGCTGTTAGTTGTACATAAACCCAAAGTAAGAGTAAACTTTCTACGATAATACGTTGTAGTGCTTACAGCACCAGGTGTATAGTTTTGAGTGGTAACGCCTATGTTGGCATAACTGGCATCGGCACCCGTTGCACTGCTCTGCCATTGATAACTACCCAATCCTGCGTTTCCGCTAATGACAGAAACTGCACCACCGGAGCATAAAGGAGAACTGGCTGTAATAGTATTAGTAGCACAAAGTGTATTTCCATTACATGAGAAGGCGCAACCTAATCCGCCTGTAGTTCCAAACATAGTCCCCGCATTACTCATGGCTCCGGCCGAAGTTACATTTCCATTTCCATAGATGGTTCCATTATTGGCAGCTCCACCGGCCGCTGAAATGAGACCATCTACTTGAACACCGCTTGTACTGTTATTCGTAAAAGAGCCACCAGTATGTAAAGTTCCACCTGCTTCTATAAGAATAATAGCGCCAGCACTGAAGGTGATAGAAGTATTTATGTTTAGCGTTGCACCTGATCTTACTATTAAAGTTCCGCTTATAGTACCTGCTCCACTAAATGTACTAGTACCTGCTTGTACTTCAAATGTACTCCCGCTGGCAACGGATAAACTGGTACCACCTGAAAGGTTTGCTTTAATGGTATAATAGCCTCCTGAAGTCAATGCCAATGCTCCTACACCTGTCATCGCATTGCCGGTGTTAACTGTTGCAATGTCAGCTCCAGCTGGAACTCCATTGTTCCAATTACCAGCTGTTGTCCAAGCTCCAGCAGCAGTCGTTGCAGTTGTGATAGAAAAAGCAGAAAAGGTATTACCTAAGGTCAGGAGTAGTAATAATATGGAGGGGCATAAAAGTTTTTTCATACTCATTAGCGGAGAATAATAATTGAAGAATAATGATATCCTTTTCATAGGATGGAGAATGTTTTTTTAATGCATGAATCAAACGGCCTTTAAAAATACCACAAAACTTTTGAAAAAGCCGATTGGTCTAATGTTTTTAAATATTCATATTACAATACTTCTTTTTTGTCTAAACTAGAACTCCCCGCTTTAATGTACGGTATAAAGACTCATTGGTTTTTTTAATCACAGGGATTTTGTTTTGAAAATAGAAGTTTAATTGTATTTTACTCATTATTAGTAGTTTGTAATAAAGGATTGCAAGGGGAATGGACAAAAAAAATCCCATCTCTATCAATGAGATGGGAGGGATGGCAATGATAAAAGTGCTATGCGCTATTTTTGAAGAAAGACTTGTTGTGTTTTGGAAGCAGCAGCAGTTTGTACTTTTACTACATACACTCCATTAGAAATATCAGGTAAAGCAAAATCAATTCTACCTGCATCAATTGTAGCATTTTCAGAATTATAAACAGGTTTGCCCAATGCATCGAACACAGCTATGTTTGCAGTACCTGAACTTTGATTGGTAAATAGTAAGAACACATTTTGTTGAAGGGCACCTATTTCGATTCCTGACGTATTATTGTTTGCTGAAGTATTCTCCGTTACAGTACTTTGACGGCCGTTGGCATATTGAAGGTAGAAACGACCCGCATAATTACCTTTGCTCAATGTCACACTGTAGGTAGGATTATCAGAGAGGTTTTGATACGTACCCATCAAACGATCTTCAAGAAAGAAAACATCTCCATTGTTAAAACCAGAGAGATCAGCTGTCCAGGAGTAAGTAGCATCTACTACAGCATTCAATTGCAGAGGAATTGTTTTATGCACCAAATCGGATGGTAAACTATTGATGGCATAATTAGCCACAGCAGAGACAGAGAAGACAGAAGGTACATTCGAATCGTTTGTCAATTTATAAGCATCAAATTCAGCATCAAAATCTTCTGTTGCATCATCCTTGAAACGAACAACTGTTTCATCCGCATCTGTACCATTGGCAACGGTTAGGCGCAAGATTTTAGTGACATCTTCTTCTGTTCTCCAAACGTCTTTCAAAGTAGAAGTGACACGTGCTGTACTAGGAATAGTAAGAGATCCCGTACCTCCTGCTGCAGAAACTTTCACAAAGAAACCTTGCATAGAACCGATGTATTGAGTCCCGCCATTTGTACCTGTACCACTTACAAAGTAAGCATATCGATTAGTTCTTCCATCCCACATGTAAATGGCATTGTCAATTCCTGTTTTAGTGATCGAACCAGAAGACCAATCCACTGTAGAAGGATAGGGGTTACCCAATAAATTCCAGCCGTCTGCATTTGCACTGATTACGGGAACAGTGGTTTTTGTATTGGTCAATGTACCACTGGCTATGGAACCTGCACTATTGTGGGTGTAAGTTCCTGATACATCAATGGTGTTGAAATAAGTGTATCTCGGAAAGAATAAAGAATAGCCGGTCATCGTACCTAACGTAGTACCATTAGCTACCGCAGTCCAACCCACTTTTGCACTCGTATCTTTTATTGTTTCGTTGTAAGAGTACAAGTGGCCGGAAGTGGTTACGTTATCGTTCCAGTCTGCTGTAGTTTTTCCTGGAATAGGAGTTGACATGTAATGATATCGGTCTCCATAAATGTATTTAAAGAAACGAATGTTACCGGAAGTCAAACCAGATCCTGTTCCAGCTATGGCACCGTTGTATAGGTTTTGATTTAAGTTACCACCTGAGGCTAATGTACCGCTGGTGAGTGTAAGAATACCATTTACAGTTACCGTGCTGCTTAATGTTAAGCCTGCACTGTTAGTCAGTGTCACATTGCTAAGCGTGTTGGTTCCAGTACCGGAAAGAGTTTGCGCTGTTGTACCTACAAAATTTATTGCGACGGGATCAGAATAGATGCTGTTGTCTGTAAACGTACCATTGTTCGTTACGTTACCATAGATGTTCATGATACCCGTTGACGTGTTAGTAAGAGACGCAGAAGAATTGATGGTGATGCTTTTTGCATTTGCACTACCTCCGCTGTTGACAGGAAGGTTGGTTACTGCAGGAATCGTAACAACAGTAGTGGACGAAGGAAGTGCTCCTCCGCACCAGTTATTGGGTGTTTGCCAGTTTGTACCTGCAACACCTGTCCATTGACCGGGTGTTGTAGTGTTAGGAGAAACAAAAGTATAGGCTGTTGCTATACAACCCGTAGAAGTATTGGTTCCGACTAACGTATATCCTCCGCCATTCGTTGAGTTATAGACAAACGTTGGGTTTTGAGCAGCGGCAGAAGGCGAGAGAGAAGCTGCACCAGACCAGGCTAAAGTAGTGCCCGTTGCTGCAGTAGATGAAAGAGTTACTGTGCTTCCTACACATACAGGGCCATTGTTACTGACTCCACCTGATGCGGAGTAAAGAATAGTTACTTCCGAAGCAGTAATAGCTCTGGTATAAATATAGATGTCGTCTATTGTTCCATTGAAAAATAAACTGGTCGGTTGAGAAGGCCATGACCCGCTCAGATCACCGTACCCAGCTCTCCAATAGCCTGTAAAAGGATCCGCAGAAGTAGTGGTAGGATCTGTAGCAACAAGCACTCCATCTACGTAGAAGGATAAGCCAACTCCTGCAGTGGATGAGAGTGTTCCGACCACATTGTGCCATACGTTATCATTATATACAACACCACCTGCTGGTGTATTTAATATTTTCACACCACTGGCATATACTCCGAAATAAAGTTGTCCGGCATTGTTCATGTAAATGTGTCGATCGAAACTTCCGCCTGTTCCGGTTTGTGCAGCGGCGAACCCTAACAACTTTCCTCCGGATGTTGTAGTGGTTTTAAACCAACAGGAAATAGTGAAATCAACAGGATTGACATACGGTGCACTGGTGGCCATGTATTGCGTGGAACCATCAAATAAAGCAGCTGAGCTACTGACTCCAAATCGATCGGTGACAAAACTAGGAGTACCAATGAAAGAACCTTGATTATAATGGTTGTCATCGTTCGCATTTCCGTCCAGGTCATAGTGAGAATAAGTGCCAGAAGGTATTGGCATGAAAATGTTTGGACCTAAGTTATTACTGATGTTTCCTAGTGTATAACCTTTGTAAATGCAAGTTCCAGACGTAACAGTAAGCGTATAAGCTCCGGTCTTAGCGGCACTCATAGATGTCACGGTAGTGTTTCTCGTATTGGCAGAGAAACTATTTGGGCCTGCCCATCCATAGGTAGCACCTGTTAATGTCACTGAAGTTAAATTAAGCGTACCTCCAATACATACAGGACTATTACTTGCAGCTCCATCCGGCGCATTATAAGCAGTGGTCACTTCAGCACTGGTCAATTCTCTGTGAAAGATCATCACATCGTCTAAGTTCCCTTTGAAGAATTGACTGGATGGAGCATTCGTCCAAGCACCGGTATTGTCATAAGCCATTCTCCAATAACCACTAAAGCTTTGTCCAGTTGTTGCTGCAGCATCACTAGCGATCAATATACCGTCTGCATATAACCTCATGCCATTGGCTGCAGAGACAGTTCCAATCACATTATGCCAAATACCATCATTATAGCCAAGAGGAGTGTTTAGCACATGTCCGGTTCCTCCAGGATTAACCGTAATGTAGAGCTGACCACTGTTAGCCATGTATACTTGACGATCGTAATTTCCGCTCCCTCCGGTTGCCGCACTGCCAAATTCAATGATCTTTCCACCGGTAAGCGTTGTCGTTTGAAACCATACGGAGAAACTAAAATCATTAAGATTAGTCGGACTGGTATATTGATTGGCTGTTGTTACATATTGGCTTGTTCCGTTGAAACTGTATGCACTATTGGCATTACCAAATCGATCGGCAACGGAGGTCGGAGCACCTTGGAGTGTGCCCTGATCATTGTTCATTTCATCGTTGGCATTTCCATTGAACTTGTAATAAGCAATCATGTTGATCGTAGAAACCTGAAATATTCCAGCATCTACTGTCACCGACATGGTTCGAGCGATACTTGCTCCGCAGGCGTTGCTCGCTGTGACACTGAGTGTACCTGAAGTTGCCGCAAGAGAAAAGTTTATAGACACGGTATTGGTCGTACTGGAGAAGCTTGCTCCGTTACCGCTATAGGTCCAAGTATAAGAAGTGGCACCGGTTACAGCAGGTACCGTGTAAATCACATTGTTTTGATTTTTACATACGGTAGCTGTACTTGTAGTGAATGCACCAGGTTGAGAAGTAGCAGCGCCATTTACAACAACTGTAGTACTTGCACCATTTAAACAATTTCCTGTAGTTTGTGTAGCAATTACGTAGTATGTGCCAGCCATTGCTGCAGTAGCAGTAGCACTGACAGTGGGGTTGTGCGCAGTGGTAGTATAACTGTTTGGTCCAGACCAGCTCCAGGAAGCGATCCCCGTGCCTACAGCAGAAAGAGAAAGCATATTACCTGCACATACCGGACCATTGTTAGCGGCAGTGATGGTACCATTGGCAGCTGTACTTATAACGTTGATGTTGATAGGACTTCTTGGCCCTTCACAACTTCCCGTTACATTTTGGCTCACCCAAAAAGTCTGCAGTCCTGTAGAACTAGTATTGACAGTTGGTGCGATTGAGGAACCAGTACCACCAGTAGCAGAGGTATACCAAAGTAAATTGATGCCAGAAGCCATAGCAGCAAGTGGAACAGATGAGTTTAGGCAATATTCAAAATAGCTGCCAGTTGTGGTTGGCGCAGGAGAAAATGTATTTAGAAAAAAGTTTTGAGGAGCAGCAGCACTGTAGCCCGTACCGCTGGTTACACGTGTAGAGACTCCGAAGCCTGTTCCTGTTCCATTACCGGAAGGTGTGCTACCAACAATAGAGATATTGGCGTTATTGGCAAAAAGACCTGTCGGTCCCCATACCACGCCATTGGTAGGAACAAAAGAAGCAAGAAAGTTTACTCTTGCCGGATTGGCTGGTGTACATGTAGAATTGCTGCTGATATCCGTTGCATTGTATTGGAACAGACCTCCTGCCTGGAATGCACTTGATGTACCAGCAACTACACTTCCTGAATTACTTGATAACAAATTGAAAATGGAACCTGGTCTCATACAGACAAAGGGAGCAGCAGGTGTAACAGCTATTTGCCAGTTGAAATAAGTGAAAGTGGCGCTTCCCCCATTTAAAAAGGTAGAAGCGGTGGCATTGAAATGGATATAACTGGAGGTTGCTGTTATTGTTCCATCGTTATATACAGCACCGCCATTTACTTGTAAGAAATTGTTTCCCGTAATAGTGAGTGTTCCTAGGTTGATAAAGTTTCCTTGTATGGTCAAGCTTCCTTGTACGGTCAAGCTTGCACCTGATTCAATATAAATAGTGTTTCCTGAAGGTATGGTCGTCGATGCAGAGACTGTCACAAATGATCCCGTTTTGATAACGAGAGTGGAGTTTGCAGATATAGTGATACTTGTTACCGTTACAGTACCTCCTGTATACCAATTGATCTTGCCATTAGATGGGCTAATAGTGGTACCTGTAATATTGGATCCATTAAACGTTCCTTCTGCTGGGGTAGAACCTGAACAGGTCTGTCCATAACTCACTTTTATCCCTATCAAATGAATGATAGCAAATAGAAAAAGGTAGTTGAATACATTAGAAAATCGTTTCATTATCGTGTTATTTAAGTGCAGTTTAAAGGGATTAAAACTTTCGTATTAAGCCTTTTAGTGGAGTCCTTCTTTATATATACTACAAAGTTAAAAATTAGGATTGTTAAAGATGTTGAAGTCGATCAATATCAACAAGGGTTAGACTAAAGCATGTAATTGTCTGGTTAAAAAAACACCTAAAAGCTCCACCAAAGTGAGTGTTAAAAGAATAATTTTTGTAGTAAAGCCCTTGTTTATCTGTTTACAAATGACAAATTGTTATTTTTGAATATTATGGATTGGAATAGCGTGTTTAAAACAATAAAGATCGTGTTGCTCTATCCCTTTAGTCTGCTTTATGGAAGCATTATGGTAGGGAGAAATATTTTTTATAACAAGGATCTTTTCAAGGTACAGTCCACCCCTGTTTTTTCTATTGGTATTGGTAATATCACGGTAGGAGGAACAGGTAAAACCCCCCATGTGGAATATTTTGTACGTCAGTTTATGAGTTACAAAAAACTGGCTACGTTGAGCAGAGGCTATGGAAGGAAAACGAAAGGTTTTTTACCCGTAACGTCTACTTTAGGACCTCAACAGGTAGGAGATGAACCCTGGCAGTTTTTTTTAAAATTCAAATCTGATCTAAGTGTTTTTGTGGGTGAAAAAAGAGCGAGCGCTGCACAACAAATTCATCAGCTGCATCCAGAAATAAATTTATTATTAATGGATGATGTGTATCAGCACCGCGCTGTCAAAGCTGATTATTCTATTTTATTGTGTGATTACCATCAACCTTTTTTTGAAGACTATCCTTTTCCATCAGGTCGTTTGAGAGAATTCAGATCCGCTGCTCAAAGGGCAGACAGCATCATTGTGAGTAAATGTCCTGGTGATATTTCTGAGAAAAAGATGCATCGTTTCAGAACGCAGTTAAATCAATATGCTCCAAATGTTCCAGTAGCATTCAGTACATTTATTTACGATGAAATAAAACCTGTATTTGCTCTCTCTCCGCTACCGACAAAATGGTTGCTGGTTACGGGTATTGCTAATCCCAATCCATTGATCAGTCATTTAAAACAAGAAGATCGTTTGATCAAACATGTTGAATACCCAGATCATCATGACTTCTCAGAAGAAGAGTCTTTAGAAATTAAACATACTTTCCAACATGTTTTTCAGCCTGGGTTAGGATTGTTAGTGACGGAAAAAGATTATGCTCGCCTGAATGAAAAGACGCTAGAGCTTTGGAAAGAATTACCCCTGTTCTACATCCCTATTTCTGTTCAGTTCATAGAAGGTGAAGAATTTCTTTTGAGAAATATTCAACAGTCAATGGATAGAAGAGCGAAGCTTTCCAATTAATTGATTATTTTTGAAGGAGTGAAACTGAATTTCCCTCATATACTCTTACTAAGTTTTTTTGCCTTGACTTTATGTTGTGTCTCTAAAGTGAAGGCACAAATTTTGGATGATTCAACGAAAATGAAATACAGTCCTGCTTCTGTATTCATGCAAAAAGGAGAAGATGTATATTACAACCATTCGCGTTATACTCATCCAAGTACATCACTCACTGGACTTCAATCGTACCAGCCTCTATTTGTCAATGGTGTATATTCTCAAGATCTTGGAAATTATCTGACGCCTAGGGGAAAAGTTACTCCCTTCACTCCAACTACCATTGGCGCGCGCTACGGTTTCACGGCATTTGATGATTTTGCCATTCAGCCTGATTCCATTGACTATACAGATACCCGTTCTCCTTTCACTTCCTTAGATTATGTGCAGGGAAGCAAAGGGCAACAGCATATATATGTTGTGCATTCGAGAAATGTTTCGCCACGATGGAACGTCACAGCGACCATACACCGCATGTCTTCAAGGAAACTACTGGGTGCTATCAATAAGACAGAGAAGCAGGCGCTGAACTGGGGTTTCGCGCTCAACAGCAGGTACTATTCAAAAGATGCACGGTACCAGTTTTTGGGACAAATCATTTCCATGAGTCATTATAATTATGACCAGGGAGGCATCGTTCCTAGCACTGGAGATTCTACCAATAAAGATTTGTACGATTACGATTTGTCGAAAGTAGCTTTGTATGGAGTGAAAACAACTGACAAGCGGGTGAGCGGAAGATTGTACCAACAATACAGCATTCGCAAAGACAGTTCTATCCAGTTATTCAGTCAATGGGATATCGTTTCCAGATTAAATCAATACAATGATCCTAACCCTCGTGCAGATACAGCTTTTTATCCTGCCATATTTAACGACTCCAATTCAACGGTTGATAAAGCCACTTATCTTCAGAGCGATCTTAAGTTGGGTGTAAAAGGAAGCAACAGTTTTCTTTTTTATTCAGCGTATTACAAGGCTCGTTATTATAAATATGCTTTGCCTAATACTACAGTATCGGGTAAAGAAGGCTTCAATGCCATATTGGGAGGAGAGTTGATTACTAAATTATCTAAATCGCTGTATGCTGGAATTAACGCAGAGTTGGCTGCAGCATCTTCAGAACATGTCGTAGAAGGAAGTATCATTCAAAAGTATGTTGAAGTGCGTTATCGCCATATGCAGTATACGCCAACCTTTCAGGAACAGTTGTACGACGGTAATCACATTCGGTGGAACAATCAATTTAACCTGGAAGACCTGCAACAGCTGACGGCTTTACTGCGCGTGCGTTACGGATCATTTAGCTTTTCTCCTTCTACCAAGTGGATGCAATTTAAAAATTATGTTTATATGGATCAGTCTGCTCATCCTGCTCAATTCAATTCAGATTTGAATGTATGGTCCAGCAATTTGAACGTCTCATTCAATAAACGCTTGTGGTTTTTTGAGAATACCTTTCAATACAATTTTAGTTCAGATGACAACATTCTGAAAGTGCCTGAAACCATTAATAAAACTCGTGTACTCATTCAGGGACATCTATTCAAAAAAGCGACATTCATGCAAATCGGTGTTGATGTATTCTTTCGCTCCGCATGGATTGGGAATCTTTACATGCCAGTTACACAACAATTTTACCTGGGTAACTCATCCAATACCTTCAATCAATTGGATGCCTACGCTTTATTTGATGTATTTTTAAATATGCAGGTAAAGACTGCTCGTTTTTTTGTTAAAATGGCTTATCTTAATCAAGGCTTGGGTAGTAATGGGTATATGGTAACACCATATTATTCGGGCGCCCCAAGGACATTTGAATTTGGAATCAACTGGCAGTTTTTTGATTAAAGTGTTGGCTTAAAATTTTGTTTCAGCAACAGTTCTGTTCTGGGCAATCGTATATTTAACAGTACTGAATATTTTGTATATTTGCGTGCTTAACTTAATTCGTTCATTTTTGAAAAAGGTAAAAAAATATCTCCTGTATCCTTTCCTTGCGTTAATTGTGTTAATAGGAGGATTGCTATTGCTGTTCAGGTATCTGGTCATGTTTGATCCTCCTAAAGTAGCCAATGAGCAAAAGTATTTATCGTTGCAACGTTCTTCGGTAGGAGAAAATAAATACCTATTGGGTAATAACTGGCTAAAGAAAGATTCCGCTTCTGGCATCTGGATAGTATACGTAGAAGGGGAACCTTTTGAAAGAGGGGTTGTATACGGTAAGCTTTGTAAAGAATTGATGTATCAACAGGAGGTTTACTTTGTAAATGAAATCAAACGACAAGTTCCTTCTGAGTATTATCTCAAATTTTTAAAATATGTGATTGCCTGGTTCAACCGTGACATGCATAAGTATGTACCGTTAGAATACCAACAGGAAATTTACGGAGAATCATTTGTGACCTCTAATGAGTTTGAATTCATTGGTCCCGGATACCATAGAATGCTCAACTACCACGCCGCACATGATATAGGTCACGCATTGCAAAACATGAATTTGGTGGGGTGTACGGCTTATGCGGTTTGGGGAGAAAAAACAAAAGGTAAATTATTGGTCGGTAGAAATTTTGATTTTTATGCAGGAGAAGATTTTGCAAAAGAAAAATTGATTTCAATCGTCAATCCCAATCAAGGCTATAAGTTCATCAGTATTTCATGGGCAGGTCTCATGGGCGTAGTGTCAGGTATGAATGAAAAAGGATTGACCGTTACCTTGAATGCAGCGAAGTCTGGCGTACCAACTAGCGCAGCAACTCCTGTATCCATCATTGCGCGGGAAGTGGTGCAGTATGCCAAAACAATTGATGAAGCATATGCCATCATTAAAAAAAGAAAAGCATTTGTATCGGAATCATTCATGATCAGTTCTGCGATCGACTCCAATGTAGTCGTGATTGAGAAGACACCGGACACCACCATGATCTATCAGGTCAATGCCAAAGAGCAAAAACTAATTTTGACCATTCACTTTAAATGTTCGGCTTTTTATGGTCAACAATTGAACCAGGAGTATATCGATCAGGGAACGTCGACGTACCGCTACAAAAGAGTAGCCGAACTGATCGATTCTTTGCCTTATGTTTCGGTAAACGAAATGGCTTCCATTGCGAGAGATGTCAGGGGATTGAAAGGCATGAACATTGGTTTGGGAAATGAAAAAGCGGTCAATCAATTATTGGCTCATCACTCTATTTTATTTGCACCCTACGAGCATAAAACGTGGATCTCTTCAGCTCCTTATCAGTTGGGTGAATACTTATGTTTTCAATTAGATACCTTGTTTAAAAATGCACCAGGTCTCAAAGGGCTTAATGAAAGATTGGTCCTGACTAATGAAGACGTGGCTGCGGATGAGTTTGGTAAGAGCGAAGATTTTCTGCGTTTTGTTAAACATAAAAAACTGGGCTTGCAAATGGATGCTATTTTAAAAGGTAAGTCTGACGATCGCTTGACGGCGACGGAAAGGAATTTCTTCTTGCAGGCAAACCCCGATTACTTCTATACATACAAGTTGCTGGGTGATTACAACGATAAAATATTAGTTGACAAAGCGGCAGCGAAAAGTTTTTATACGTTGGCATTGACCAAAGAAATATCGTCTAGAGCAGAACGCCTTTCCATTGAAAAGCGACTAAAGGATCTATACCAGAAGAAGTGATCAAAGGATTAGGCACAGATATCATAGCGGTAGAGCGCGTCAAACAAAAAATAGATAAGCCTTTTGGCTTTCTGGAGAAAGTATATTCTGTAGCTGAAATCACGGTATGCGAAGGCAAAGGCAAATCAAAATACGAAAGTTATGCCGGTCGCTTCGCTGCAAAGGAAGCCTTTCTAAAAGCCGTTGGTATCAGCTGGATCGATGAATTTAATTTGAATGAAATAGAAATACTGAATGAACCTTCAGGCAAGCCCTACCTTAAACTGAGCGGCTCAGCAGCGCAGTGGGCAAGCACTACAGGGATTTCAAAAATCTTCCTTTCTATTTCTCATACCAGTGAATATGCTACGGCAACCGTCATACTAGAACATGAATAACTCCACGATAGATCAGGCTCCTGCTGCCACTTATGCAAAACTATTCCAGGCGTTGGAATATGCAGCGCTGCATTCTCCTTACTATAAAAAGACATGGGCATCCATCGGTTTTGATCTGTCTTCTTTCAAATCCATCGAAGACCTAAAGAGTTTGCCGTTGACATCTAAAGATGATTTACAAAAGCACAACGATGATTTTTTAAGTATTGATCCTTCTCTCATCATTGATTACAGTAGTACTTCGGGGACTTTAGGAAAACCGGTCTCTTTTCCGTTGAGTCAAAAAGACTTAGATCGCCTGGCATTAAATGAATACCTTTCGTTGAAAGCAACAGGTGTAGAAGCCGGTACGAAGATTTTGTTGACCACTACCATGGATAAACAATTCATGGCGGGCTTGGCTTATTTTTTAGGGGCGCAAAAGCTAGGAGCTTCTGTGATCCGCTCGGGACCGGGCTTACCGGCCATGAAATGGGATGCCATTCAAAGTCTGAAACCTGAATACATGATCGCTGTTCCTTCCTTCGTCCTAAAGATGATTGATTATGCCAAAGAACAGGGGATAGATTATCAGCATTCATCCATTAAAAAAATTCTCTGCATCGGAGAGCCGATACGCAATCCTGATTTTACCAATAATGTATTGAGTCAGCGCATCCTGGAACAATGGGATGTGAAATTGTATTCCACTTATGCTTCAACGGAAAAAGGCACAGCGTTTACGGAATGCGAGGAAGGTAAGGGCGGACATGTCCTGGAAGATTTGATCTATGTAGAGTTACTGGATGAACAAGGCAACGAAGTACCTGCCGGTCAGGAAGGCGAAGTAGTCATTACCACGTTTGGTGTAGAAGCGATGCCTTTGATTCGTTATAAAACGGGGGATATCGCCATTTTGTATCATGATGCCTGTGCCTGTGGCAAGCAAAGTCCTCGTTTAGGACCTATTTTGGGTCGTAAACAACAAATGATAAAATTTAAAGGCACAACAATTTTTCCACAAGCAGTATTTGAGGTCCTAAATAAGCTTGATTTCATAGTGGATTATTACTTAAAAGTGAGTACGGACGAAATGATGCTAGATACGCTTACTGTTTTTGTTTGCACTAAAAAAGATAAAGAAGTTGCTAAAAAACAGCTGGTTGAACTTTTTAAGGCATCATTGAGAGTAACTCCGGATATTGTTTTTCAAACCATGGAGGAATTGGGCAAAGTGAAGTACAAATCTGAAAATAGAAAGCCTATTCTGTTTTTAGATAATAGAACAAAATAGTAACTTTGTAGTCTTGTATTATTTAAAGGCGGAACTATTGAGCATAGTTTGTCGCTTGTGAACTGAAGAGGGGATAAATTATTGTGGAACTCTCAGTAATTTTATTGAACGATTAATAAACGGTACCAAATTGATCACAACAGAAGGTAATAAAGTAACATTCGATCTTACAGATTTTTCTTTTGAAGACTTTGTAAAGGTTTGGAAAGGTAAAAAAGCCATGGAATTGTCTCCTGAAGTGACGGATCGTATCAATGAAAGTCATCAATACTTGTTGGAGTTTGCTAAGAACAAAGTCATATACGGTATCAATACAGGCTTCGGTCCTATGGCTCCTTATGTCATAGAAGATTCCAAGATCAAAGAATTGCAATATAACCTGATTAGAAGTCACGCAGCAGGTACAGGTAAGATCATGTCTCCTGAAGATGTCAGAGCATCTTTAATGGCAAGATTAAGTTCTCTTGCTCAGGGATATTCAGGAGTACACATTCAGGTAGTAGAAAACTTATTGTTCTTTATCAATAATGAAATATAT
>JAQBNU010000068.1 GCA_028288365.1 Chitinophagaceae bacterium
CCAGACCAGAAACACGCCACTGGTGGGCAGGTTTATATACCGACTTTATGGCTACCGGTATTGACGGGGTGTGGAACGACATGAATGAACCCTCTGTGTTTTCTGGAGGAGAAGAAGGTACCATGCCGTCTGATAGCAAGCACCGTGGCGGCGGCGGGTTGCCGGCAGGTTCGCACTTAAGGTATCATAATGTGTATGGGCAATTGATGGTGCAAGCATCCAGAGAAGGCATACTAAAAGCCAACCCTGCAAAGAGACCTTTCATCTTATCACGCTCTAATTTTTTAGGTGGACAAAAATATGCCGCGACATGGACAGGCGATAATCAATCGACTAGAGAACACATGAAATTATCCATTCCCATGGTGCTGACGATGGGCCTATCAGGCCAACCGATCAGCGGGCCCGATGTTGGCGGTTTCGTTGGCAATTGCACGCCAAATCTTTTGGGACATTGGATGGCTCTGGGTGCGTTTTATCCGTTTTACAGAAACCATTCCGATAAAGAAACGGTACGCCAGGAACCATGGGCCTTTACAAAAGCGATAGAGCAGTCTGCGCGCGTTTCTTTACAACGTCGTTATAGATTGTTGCCTTACTTGTATACGTTGACGCAGGAAGCTGCTACTACTGGTATTCCGATCATGCGTCCTTTGTTTTTTGCTGATCCGACAGCTATCAATTTACGTGACGAGGAACAAGCGTTTTTGTTGGGAGATATCTTAATGGTTGTTCCAAAGTGGGCGACGAATGTAAAATATCCGGTGGGTACATGGAGAAATATTTCACTGGTAGGAGAAAACAGTAAGACGGATGCCTATCAACCGGATGTATTATTAAAGGAAGGTTCTATTTTGCCTTTGGGACAAATCATACAAAGCACCGCTGATTATAGTGCAGACTCTCTGACACTACTCGTCTCGTTGGATGCGAATGATCAGGCAAAAGGAAATTTATACCATGATGCAGGCGAAGGATTCGCTTATCAAAACGGACAATTTTTAATCAGAGATTTTAACATTCAACGAGGAGAAAGCAATACACTCATTTTTACGGCAACAGTACGAAGCGGTCAACTATCCACTGTGAATCATCGGTACAGAGTGGGGATCGTAAAGGATAGTGGTGTGGTGTATACCGAGTGGACGAGTGAGGCAATGGTTAAGATTTTGAGGCCTTGACAATACACATCGTTCATGAAAGGACTTGTGTATGTTTAGAATTTTTAATGTAAAAATACCTAATAGAC
Organism: Chitinophagaceae bacterium; assembly: GCA_028288365.1. Classification (GTDB taxonomy): domain Bacteria; phylum Bacteroidota; class Bacteroidia; order Cytophagales; family Cytophagaceae; genus JACMQM01. The sequence continues at coordinate 1,250 of JAQBNU010000068.1, forward strand.
TTCTTGGATAGAAATGTTGCGTGAGGGATAGAAGCGGAAAGCTCGCAGCGAGCAAATACGTTAGGGTATGCACTAAACTGTGACCGAGCGAGGACTTGTAGCGGATAGCCCGACCCGCAGGGGCACGCCCAAATGATTTACCGCATCCGATGAAACAAAGCCTAAATTAATCATCACTTCCAATTCTATATTAACTTTTCTTAAAACAAAAAAGCCATGATCTTAGACCATGGCTTTTTTGTTTTAAGAATGAAATACTTTTTATACAGAGAAGCTTTCTCCGCATCCGCACGTGCGTGAGGCATTGGGATTGATGAATTGAAAACCTTTACCGTTCAATCCGTCTGTGTAATCCAATGTAGTACCTAAAAGGTAGAGAAGACTTTTTTTGTCTACCATAATTTTGATGCCTTTGTCTTCGAAGATTTGATCGGCTTCGTTGGTCTTGTTGTCAAAATCAAGATCATACATCAAACCTGAACATCCTCCTCCTTTTACAGAAACACGAATATTATAGTCTACACCATAGCCTTCTTTGGAACGAAGAGAGGCCACGTGTTCTTTTGCTTTGTCTGTAATGTTGATCATGGTATCGGTGCTTGATTTGCTAGTAGGAAAACTCTTTTTGCCTTATAATAGTTCAACGCAGAGCGTTGCATTACATAGTAAAATGGTCGTTTTCTTTGCGCATTTTTTTAATTTTCTTGTAGTTCTTTTTGCATCCTTTTCTGTGGCGAACGCAATCAGTGAAGGATAGAGTGAAAACAAGCATAGCCAGCAATACTACTATTTTCTGCATAGTTGTGTTAAAGTTGATTTTGTACTAAATTAACAAAAAATAGGTAATAAAAATTATCCTCATGAGTGAACGTACTGAAATCGGTGAAATAGGAGAATTTGGGTTGATCGGACGGATCAGTGAAATGGCTCATCTGGCAAATAAAACCACGATAAAAGGCATTGGAGACGATGCGGCTGTCATTGATAATGGGGATGATTATTTAATTTTTTCTACTGATGCACTAGTCGAAAATGTACATTTTGATTTGGGTTATGTCCCACTCAGGCATTTGGGCTACAAAGCGATGGCCGTCAACTTTTCTGATATGGCAGCCATGAATGGTCAACCGAAACAGGTAGTTGTCGCTTTAGGACTCAGCAACCGTTTTTCAGTAGAGGCGGTAGAAGAATTATACGAAGGCATGCGACTGGCCTGTGAAAAATATGGGGTGGATTTAGTAGGAGGAGATACCACGACATCTCGCTCAGGTTTATTTATTTCTGTCACGGTGTTAGGCAAAGTGGCAAAAGATAAAGTCGCTTTTCGTAAAGGAGCAGCAGAGAAAGAATTGCTTTGTGTAACGGGAGATTTAGGTGCAGCCTTTATGGGACTTCAGGTGTTGGAACGTGAGAAGCAAGTCTTTCAGGCCAACCCGGAAATGCAACCGGATTTGGAAGGAAAAGATTATATCATACAACGTCAATTGAAACCGGAACCACGTTTGGATGTTATCCAGGAACTGGCCCGACTAGGTGTTACACCCACCAGCATGATTGATATCTCTGATGGATTGGCATCAGAAATTTTACACCTGTGTAAGGCATCTGGATTAGGCGCGCGCATCTATGAAGAAAAATTACCGATCGATCGTACAACGTATGAAGTGGCGCGTGAATTCAATTTAGATCCCATCACGATACAATTGAATGGTGGCGAAGATTATGAATTATTGTTTACCATGCCACAAAGTGATTACGACAAACTCCGCAACCATCCGGATATATCTGTGATCGGTTACATGGAAGCTCCAGGAACACAAGCCATGATGGTGACGAAGCAAGGCAATGAAGTGCCGCTGCAGGCGCAGGGTTGGAAACATTTTTAAAAGAGCGAAGAAACAGAAAGAGAGCGAAATCTTCGCTCTCTTTCTGTTTCTATATTTAATCCTCCGGATAGGGAATAAACACAAAGTTGGTGAACGTCTCGTCGATGACAAACAGGCAGCAAAATTCTTCTGCGTCTTTGTAATTTTCTTTGAACAATTCTTCTTTCTCAATCAACTGACGCTGAGAAAATTCTTCCATAAAAGAAAAAAAGTAATTCCATTCCAAACCATGATCACCTTTGTTGATGAGCAGTTGACCGATGGGTTGACCAATTTTACAAATAGGAAAAACAGGATAATCAGAGATTCCTCTGGAACGCAATTGATAAGAAGCTTCCTTTAAGGCGTCGGATACTTTTACAAAATCTTTTGTGATGGTACCTAAATATTTTCCGTCTAATTCTGGATCGTTGTTCATGTTTGCTTCTGAATAGAAATCACGTTGAAGTAATTGTAAAAGTAAAGATTTTTTCTGCGTAAAGTAGAATACACTTCACTCAAAAAACAAAACCCATGGAATTGCTCCATGGGTTTGTTTTTTATTGAAAGACAGATGAATATTATTCCACCACCAATCTCTTCATTTCTTTTTGTCCGCCTTTCGTGATCTCTACCATGTAGACACCGGCTTTCAGGCCTTCCAAAGAAATGGTTTTATCAGTTATACTGCTTTCTTTGACCAATACACCAGACAAGGTCATGATGTTGACCTGCACTTCATCGTTGCCATCAAAGGCTAGCAATGCCTGGCCTTTCGCCGGGTTAGGGTAGAGGTTAAACAAAGACGTGGCAGCCTGAGATTGTGTCGCTGTAGTAATCGCATTGGTATAACGCTGCGCATAGATACCGTAAGAAGGACTGTCCTGTCCGTAAGATTGCCACACAATGAGCAGGTCTCCGTTTGCATCCATGGATATGGTAGGGCTAATTTGTATGCTCGTAGTCGTGGTGTTGACCTGGAATTCAGAACCTTTTGCTACACCGGCTGCACTGTAACTCTGCGCGTATACACCGTAGCTGCTGCCGTCTTGCGATGAGCTGATCCAGGTGATGACAAAGTCATGTGAGGATTTGTTGACGGCGATGTAAGGTTGGAATTGGTTATCGGAAGTGTACGAGTTCACCTGAAACTCCGCTCCTTGTTTGACCGCTGAAGAATTGAACCGCTGTGCAAAGATGCCCTCGTCACTGCCGTCGCGTCCAGAAATCTCCCAGGTAATCACAAAATCACCGTTGCCGTCTACACCAATTGTGGGTGCCACTTGATACGATTCGGTAGAGGTGTTGACTTTGAATTCACCTTGTCCCACACCGGCAGCCGTGAATTGTTGTGCATAGATTTCGTCGTCTGAATAATCCGATTCCCAGGTGATGACAAAATTTCCGCTGTTATCTAAACCGACGGATGGATTTTGCTGGTTACCGCTAGTCGTGGTGGTCGCAAGAAACTCACCGCCTTGGGCCATACCGGCAGCATTGTATCGTTGTGCATACACATCGTAATCCGTGTAGAATCCGCTTACGGTGCCGTAGTTCCATGCAATGACAAAGTCTCCGCTGTCGTCCATTGCAATCGCAGGTAAAGATTGTTCGTCTGTGGTGGTGCTGTTGATACGAAATTCACCGCCTTGTGCTACACCTGCCGCATTGTAACGCTGCGCGTAGATGCCATATCCGTCACCGTCCTGACCATTGCTTTCCCAAGCGATGACGAAATTACCTGAAGCGTCCATGCCTATAACCGGCAAGTCTTGTTTGTTGGTGGTGTAAGTATTTACACGGAACTCCGTGCCTTGTGCCACCCCTGCCGCATTGTAACGCTGTGCGTAAATGCCACTGTTGCTGCCGTCCTGTCCATCGCTTGACCAGGTCACTACGAAGTTACCATTGGCATCTTGCGCTACCGTAGGTCCTACCTGATCGTTGGAAGTGTAGGTGTTGACCTGGAATTCAGAACCGTTGGCAACGCTTTGTGCCTGTGCACCGTTGACGTGCAACGCGGCTGTCAATGCCAATGCTGTACCGGCCAACTGCAAGCCGCGTTCAAAAGAATGCAATTGCGCTTTCAATTTTTCAATGCGATGTAACAGCCGTTGTTGTTGCCTTTTGGTGAATTCCTGAAACCTCCCCGAAGCGAAATTTCTGTTGAGCCTGGCCTGCAGCTTTTGATACAAAGCAAACAGTCGGCTGTACTGAATTTGTGGTAATGTTTTTTTCATAGAGTTGGATTAATGGTAAAAATCTATAGGGCGATAAGGTAATGAATTATCACTAAAAAAAAATCATTAAAAATGGGTATAAAAGAATCTTGTCTCACCAGATGGCGTTTTTTTTAGAAGAGGTAACATCTGGTTAACATAATGTGTTGAGCCGAGACATACCCGAGACATACCTGGGACATAGGCGAGACATACCCGGGAGAAACCCCAAGCGAAGAGGTGGCTTCTATGTTTGCACGTACAGCAAACCATAGTATAAATTTTTAAAGAATTTTTAACCAGACTCTCGACTCGAAGTTGGATAAAAATAAGTTATACGTTTTGTGGGTTGCTTTTTTGTAAAAAGGGGACTTATCTTTGACGCAGGAATTCGAAAGAGACCGCTGATTTTTTGAAGCAGTAGTTTTTATTTTTATGGATTCAGGTGTTTTTTTTACTTAAACATTTTTTAATCATGAGAAGACAAAAAGAAATTCTCAAATTGAATGGAACATTAGAAGGAATCTCCTTCTACCAAAGAACCCGACAGGATTTGGTGGGTACAGTATGCGTTTCAATGTAAGCGGCAACAAGATCATCATGGTATGAACAATAGAACGGAATGCTGCTGTTTTTCCGTGGTCGGATTACCAACTACTGGTTTCGTTTTATGAGGAATTGTACAAAGCTGACAGAAGCAAAATTGTTTTTGTTAAAAAAGAATAAGGCTAATATAGCATGAGGAGATGATCCGTTGAGTCATCAAAAAGTTTACAACGATGTTCTTCTCTTTTTGCTTGCACTGGGAGAGGGCTACAAAAAAATATTCCCTTGTGAATGATCTCACAAGGGAATATTTTTTTGTACATGATGGCTATGCGAATAGGACAAGTCTCAGGATGCCATTCCCATTTTTCTGATGTGCTTCAGGTGAGACCAGAAGGCAGAGCCTAAAGAAGAAAACTCCAGGTAAGAAACGTTGAATTCCTTACAGGTTTCTTTGACCAGTTTATTGATGGCCGGATAGTGTACGTGACTGATGCGGGGAAACAAGTGGTGTTCCACCTGGAAATTCAAACCGCCCAATAACCATGACAATATTTTGTTGTTCGTGCCAAAGTTAGCCGTAGTCTCTACCTGGTGAATGGCCCATTCCTGATTGATCTTATTGGTTTGTGTATCCGGTTTGGGAAATGCGGTGTCTTCTACTACATGCGCCATTTGAAACACTACTGCAATGGTCAATCCGCATACAAAGGTCATGATGCCAAAGCCAATCAGTGTATTGACAAGGCCTGCAAAGTATATGGGTAATATAATATACAAAGAGATATAACCCATTTTTGTAAACCAAAACACGAAGTGTTCTTTTACTTCCCATTTTTGTTTGTCACTGTTGGATACAATTTTGCCACTGAAATATTTTACAAAATCGTCGATAAAGATCCAGGAGAAGTACGTAATGCCATACAGCAAGATCCAATAAATGTGCTGGAAGCGGTGGATCCAATACCTGCGCTGTGTCGCGTGAATGCGCATGTAAGGTTGTACGTTGATGTCATCGTCCATGCCTTCAATGTTCGTATAGGTATGGTGGTTGATGTTGTGTTTGGTTTTCCAAAACAAAGCGCTTCCACCCAATACATTCAACGAGTAAGCAGAAGCTTTATTGATCCACTTTACTTTGGAGAAACTTTGATGTCCTCCTTCATGCATGATGTTGAAACCAATGAATGCCAGATTCGCACCCAACGCTGCGCAGAAAATAATGGATAGGAAAGTGTCGGGATGAAGAAACACCAGACTGATATATAATCCGGCAGCGGTACAGATTTGGAAAATACTCTTTACATACAAAGTAGTATTTCCTGTAGCGATTGTATTTTTGGTTTTGAAATACAAGTCTACTTTTTCTTTCAAGCGTTGAAAGAAAAGATTGTTTTGGTTGTTGAATGAGATCTTTTGCAAAATGTTGTAGAGTAGATAGTCATCTATAACGTTGTAAACAAGAATAAAGTGCTCCCTGACTAACCTTTATTAGACTTTAAAATCAAAGAAGGTTATTGGGTGTTATTTTAAGGCGCCAAATATAAAATGCATGTGGATGCAAAATGTGAAAATGTCTCATGCTGTACACATTACATGGAGAGAGCGTATGTTCACCATACATTGCGCAAAAAAAATAAACCGGTTTAAAATATAAAAGAGGCTTATCCGTCTATTAATTAAGTATTAAATTTTAGTAGCTCTGATGAACTATTTGTGGTGTAAATCGATTCTTCATACGTCATACAGCGAATAATCCATTATACTGGATAGTATCCAATATGTTGGATTGGTAATATCGGTAAAAGGCTGTACCTTTACATCGTTGATATATCAACGATGTAAAATGAACAATCAGGATTTAAAGTCTATTTTGGGAATATCCATTATCTATACCGGAAAGATAATGGTGAACAGAATAAATAAATATTTTGTGGAATCCGGTATGGACATTACCACGGAGCAAATGGGGATGTTGTTCTACATTTGCGATCATGAAGACAGGACTGTGATCCAACAAGATTTGGCAGAACTGATGGATAAAGACAAATCTGCTGTTTTAAGAACAGTAGATATTCTAGAGAAAAAGCTTTTTGTAAAGAGAGAGCCGTTTGATAACGACAGAAGAAAAAATATCATTGTGGCTACCAAAGAAGGCCGGAAAATAGTGGAGAAGGCAGTGAATATCTTTCGATCTCAACAAGAAGCGATGATTAAGACAATTGATAAGAAAGACATCGATACATGCATGGAAGTGTTAAAGAAAATTCAGTTAGGGTGCAGCAAGCAATTGGATCCCTGTGAGTGATCTATTGTTGTATTGGTTGACTAATAAACTATTGACTAGTCGTAAGTTACTCCGCCCTAGTGGTAAGGATTAGAAAGCTTTTTGCAGGGTTAGTGCTTATTCTTTATAATTAATGTGGCTCAATAGTTGACTATTTAACTATTGAGCTACATATCATTGATTGCTCATCTATTAAAGATGGAATTTTAAATCGGGTAGAAATGATATTTTAAAACGTGTTGCGCATGAAAAACAATTACTTTAAAAAAAGGATCGCAGCCTCTGAAAGGGGAGAACAAGTAAAAGAGGCTGGCATCTATCCATATTTTAGACCAATTTCTTCCGACCAGGATACCATAGTAAAAATTCACGGCAAGGATGTACTCATGTTTGGTTCCAATAGTTACATGGGACTTACCAATCATCCCTATATCAAAGAGCAGGCAAAGAAAGCGATAGATAAATACGGATCAGGTTGTGCGGGCTCTCGGTTTCTGAATGGTACACTAGACATCCACATTGAGTTAGAAGAAAAGCTTGCGCGTTATTTGAATAAAGAATCAGCTTTGATTTTTAGTACGGGATTTCAAACCAATCTTGGAGTCATTTCTTCTCTCGCGGGTCGCAATGATTACATCATCATGGATGAATTGGATCATGCTTCTATCTATGAAGGCACACGACTTTCATTTTCTAAAATATTAAAATACAAACACAACGATGTGGCCAGTCTGGAAAAACTATTGGCTCCTTTACCGGCAGACGCGATCAAGCTTGTCGTAGTAGACGGTGTATTCAGCATGGAAGGAGATATCGTCAAGCTGCCAGAAATTGTCGAGCTCTGCGAAAGATATGGCGCGACGCTGGTTGTAGATGATGCGCATTCTCTCGGAGTGCTTGGCCACCAGGGTAGAGGAACAGCCGATCATTTTGACCTGACGGAAAAAGTAGACGTGATTGTTGGTACATTCAGCAAATCCCTTGCTTCACTCGGTGGTTTTGTCGCTGCAGATCACGATGTCATCGATTACCTTAAACACAATGCACGTTCACTTATTTTTAGTGCCAGTGCAACACCCGCTTCAGTAGCCAGTGCTTCCGCCGCTTTAGATATCATCATTCAAGAACCATGGCGAATGGAAGCACTGTGGGATAATACTCGATATGCGATCAGCTGTTTAAATCAACTGGGTTTTGAAATAGGAAAAACGGAAACACCGATTATTCCCATCTACGTGCGTGATGATTTCAAGACGTTTCAGATGACAAAGATGTTACTCGATGAACAAATATTTGTGAATCCAGTTGTATCTCCAGCGGTGAAATCAGACTCTAGTCTTATTCGATTCTCTCTGATGGCAACACATACAAAGGAGCAGATTGAGTTTGCCATGGAAAAGATCAGCAAAGTCGCAAAAGTATTGAATGTAAACGAAAGAGAAGTAATTCATTAATCAGATGCTAAAAATTATACCAGTTGCTTCTAAGCAGGATTTAAAACGATTCATAGATTTTCCTCATGAATTATACAAAGGGGATAAAAATTACGTGCCTGAATTATTCATTGCACAGCGTGATATGTTGACACCAGGCAAGCATCCTTTTTATGAACACGGAGAAGTTCAATTATTTCTCGCCGTTGAACATGATAAAGTATGTGGTCGCATCGCAGCGATCAAGAATGCCAATCACATCCGACACGCTAATCTGCAAGAAGGTTTTTTTGGTTTTTTCGATGTGATCGAAAAATACGAAGTCGCTAAACTATTACTGGACGAAGTGATGTCCTGGCTTCGTGGTAAAAGATTACACGGGGCCATTGGGCCGGTTAATTTTTCTACCAACGATCCTTGTGGTCTGTTGATCGATGGCTTTGATCATCCTCCTCAGGTCATGATGACTTATAACAAAACTTACTACCAGGACTTTCTTGAACGCTATGGTTTTCAGAAACGCATGGACCTGTTTTCATATTGGTTTAATTCCGATACGATACCGGAGCGTGTTTTACAATTGGCTAAAAGCATAGAGCAACGGTTGAATAGAAATGGCATTACGATACGCAAGGTAAATCTTAAAAATTTCAAACAAGAAGTTAAAAGCATCAAGCGCATCTACAACGAAGCCTGGGATAAGAACTGGGGCTTTGTGCCTTTTACAGATCGTGAGTTTGATTATGTAGCCAAAGACATGAAGCTCATCATTGATGATGATTTTGTGTTGGTCGCCGAAAAAAATAACGAAGTGATTGGTTTTTCGCTGGCTCTTCCCAACATCAATAGCATTCAAGCCGATGTGAAACGTGGCCGTCTTTTTCCTACTGGTATTTTAAAATTATTATTCAATAAATCAAAAATAAATTCTGTCCGGGTCATTACCTTGGGTGTTTTAGAACCTTACCGTACACAAGGCATAGAAGCTTGTTTTTATACCAAGTTGACAGAAGCTACACGCAAAAAAGGATACATCGGAGGTGAAGCATCATGGATATTGGAAAACAATGAAATGATGAACCGTGAATTGAGAAACATCGGTAGTAAAATCTACAAGACACACCGCTTGTATAATATGAACCTTAATTGATGAACGCGTTACCGAGCATATTGATTACGGGAGCCAGCGGTTTTATTGGAAATCATTTGGTCAATGAGGCTTTGCAAAAAAAGTTTAGGGTGTATGCATTGGTGCGTAAAAGCAGTGTCATCAGTAACCTTTCAAGTGAAGTTAATATTTTGAAGGGAGATGTTCGAAATTACGAAGACCTCGTGCAAGTCATTCGATCATTAAAAGCGAATAATGTATCCATAGATTACATCATTCATGCGGCGGCACTCACTAAAGCCAATTCAGCAAAGGAACTTTTTGCTGTGAATTATACGGGTACCCGAAACTTATACGAAGCACTGGAACAGGAAAACTATATTCCGAAGAAGCTTGTTTTTATCAGTAGCCTTGCGGCTTGTGGCCCTGTAAAGCTGGATGAGAAAGTAGAAAAAGAATGTAGGAATCCAGTGACGAATTACGGCAAGAGTAAACTACAGGCAGAAGAATATGTATTGACGAATGAGCGTATTCCTTCCGTGATCATTAGACCTACGGCTGTATATGGTCCTGGCGAAAGAGATTTGCTTACGGTATTCAAAATGGTAAATAAGAGACTGAATCCTGAATTGGGTTTTCACCGTCAACAGCTGACCTTTATTTACGTGAAGGACTTAGTCGAATTAATCTTCGCAGCAGCATTCAGTCCTTATACTAAAGACAAGTTTTTTGCTACAGATGGGTTGTTATATGATAAAGAGTCTTTGACAAAAGAAATAGCGAAAGCGTTGAATAAAAAAACGGTCAAAGTCATAATACCCATGTCTTTGCTAAAGGCCATCTCTGCAGTTGCTCAATACACGGCTGAAAAAATGGGGAACGTAAGTTCGCTTAGCGTAGAAAAATGCAAAGAGCTTGCAGCCGAAAGTTGGAATTGTAACGCGCTGGAAACGTTTTATGCATTGAAATATACCCCGCATTATTCTTTGGAAAAAGGAATAAGAGAGACAACAAATTGGTACAAACAAAACAAATGGATTTAAACGATAACAATTAAAATAGACGATGATGGATGAAATAATCAAACCCAAACCGGCGCAAGGCAAATTAGGTATATTGATACCTGGCCTAGGAGCGGTAGCGACTACGCTGATTGCAGGAGTAGAAGCTACAAAGAAAGGAATCGCCCAACCTATCGGTTCTCTTACTCAATTGAGTTCTATTCGCTTAGGTAAGCGCACGGAAAATAGAAATCCTAAAATAAAAGATTTCGTTCCTTTAGCTGAGTTGAAGGATATTGTTTTTGGTGGATGGGATATCTACGAAGACAATGTATTCGAGTCTGCCATGAATGCTAAAGTTTTAGATGGACATCAATTGTACGAATTGAAATCACAATTGGAAAAAATTAAACCCATGCCAGCGGTGTTCGATAAAGAATACATCAGAAACATTGATGGACCGAATGTGAAATACGGCAAAACCAAAATGGATCTGGCGTCTCAATTGATCGATGATATCGAACGTTTTCAAATTGAAAACGACTGCGATCGTGTAGTGGTGGTTTGGTGTGGCTCTACAGAGAAGTATGTAGAACCTTCCAGCGTACATCAAAGTTTGGAGTTGTTTGAAATTGGTTTGAAAAATAACGACGAACGCATTGCTCCAAGTATGATCTATGCTTATGCAGCCTTGAAGTCCGGTGTACCTTTCGCTAATGGAGCACCTAATTTAACGTGTGATATTCCTGCATTGATTGAATTGTCTAAGTTGACCAATACACCCATCGCTGGCAAAGATTTTAAGACAGGACAAACCCTGATGAAAACCATCATTGCTCCGGGCTTGCATGCACGTGCACTGGGTGTAAGAGGTTGGTTCTCTACCAATATTTTAGGAAACCGTGATGGTCAGGTATTGGATGATCCTGAAAATTTCAAGACGAAAGAAATTTCTAAGCTAAGTGTATTGGATGAAATATTTCAACCGGAAGAAAATCCTGATTTGTACGGTGAGTTATACCACAAAGTAAGAATCAACTACTATCCTCCACACGGTGACAACAAAGAAAGCTGGGACAACATTGACATTTTCGGATGGATGGGTTATCCGATGCAGATCAAGATAAATTTCTTGTGTAGGGATTCTATCCTTGCGGCACCGGTCGTATTGGATCTTGCTTTATTTATGGATTTGGCAAAACGCTCCAACATGAGTGGTATTCAGGAATGGTTGTCGTTCTATTTCAAGTCACCGCAAACAGCTGAAAATCTAAAACCTGAACACGATATATTCAAACAACTGATCAAGTTGCAAAATACATTGAGACACATGATGGGTGAAGATTTGATCACACACTTGGGCTTGGATTACTATCAGGACTTGGTTGAATCGATGTAATAAAGATGATAGAAAAAACAATTGCTACTTTTTTGGGCATAGGTTACATCGGAAAAGGATCAGGAACAATTGCTGCATTGACGGTATGCTTGTTGGCATATCTGGCTGTGTCAGTAAATGTGTTCACTTCTTTTGCATTGATCGTGTTTATTGTGACGACGTTTATTGCAGGCGTTTACACAGCAGGAAAAGTAGAGAAATATTGGGGAAAAGATAGCAAACACGTAGTCATTGACGAAGCAATGGGTATGGCGCTGACACTGCTCTTTTCCCCAATTAATTTATTTACGTTAACAATAGGGTTTATTCTCTTTCGCTTCTTTGATATTTACAAACCTTTATACATTAAAAAAACAGAACAGTTGCCAGCAGGTTGGGGTGTCATGTCTGATGATTTGCTTGCTGGTATTTATGCCAATCTGATTTTGCACCTGATTTTGTTTTTTATTGGATAGCATGAATACTTTTATTAAGTCGCAACTCAATTCCATCGCATCAACTGCTGTCGATTTTATCACCACCATTGTATTGGTAGAAGTTTTTCATGTGTGGTATTTTGCAGCAGGTATGATTGGTACGGTGGCAGGTGGCTTAACTAATTTTACAGTAGGAAGAACCTGGGTGTTTCATGCGGAACAGGAACACCGAATGATTCAATTCAGAAAATACATGCTGGTATGGATCGGTAGCATGTTATTAAATACTTCGGGATTATTTTTTTTTACAGAACAACTACAGTTCTCTTATATTCTTTCTAAAATCATCGTGACTATCCTGGTAGGAATAGGGTATAACTATTTCTTACAGAAAAAATATGTTTTTAAGATCAAGCGCATCTTTATACTCGTATTACTCGGTACCGTGTCTACTTCGGTTTCATTGCATGCACAAACATCAACAACGATCACTGGCATTGTAACAGATAAAAAAACGGGAGATCCTATGCCTTTTGTGACGGTCATCTTTTGGGACACCAATACCGGTGCCACAACAGATGAAAAAGGACACTACGAATTGCATGAACCAGGTGCAGGTTCTACGCAGATACAATTTCATTACCTCGGTTATCGTGCCGTTACTAAAAGCATCGTACCAGGTACTGCACAGGTCATTAATATCAAGTTGGAAGAAGATGTCGATCAACTAAACGAAGTGGTGGTGAAAGGCAGAAGACAAAAATACCGCAACAAAAATAATCCTGCAGTAGACCTGATCAATAAAGTCATCGAACATAAATCTGAAAATCGCAGTGACAACTATAGTTATTACGAATACGAGAAATATGAAAAAATGCAGTTTGCATTGAGCAATGTCTCGGAGAAGTTTAAGAATAAAAAGTCATTGAAAAATTTTCAATTCATATTTGAAAACTTAGATACTACCAAATTGGAAGGTAAACCTATTCTTCCGATCTACATCAAGGAAACGATATCGGATATTTATTACCGTAAAGATCCAAAGAAAGAAAAGGAAATCGTGAAGGCCAATAAGATGGTCAGCTTTGACGGGTATATCGATAATGATGGTTTGAATAACTATGTCAATTATTTATACCAGGACGTTGATATTTACGACAACAATATTACCATGTTGACCAATCAATTTCTCAGTCCAGTATCCAATGTAGCTCCTACCTTTTATCGATTCTTTATTATTGATACCGTCACTACATCGGATGTAAAATTGATACAACTCGATTTTGAGCCACGCAACGAGAGCGATTTTTTATTTCAGGGTTCTCTCTTCATTACACTAGACAGTGCCTATACGGTACAAAAGGTAGATATGACGGTGAGTAAAAGCATTAATCTCAATTGGGTAAAGGAATTAAAAATCGTTCAGGATTTTGAAAAAGACAGTACCGGCAAGTATGCTTTGATGAAAGATGATTTCATGGCCGATTTTGGATTGACCAAAGGCAAGATGGGCATCTTCGGTCAACGTTCTACTTCTTTTAAAAATATCAAGATCAATCAACAGCGCAATGATACTGTTTATGCAGGCGATAAGTTAGTGGTAGAAGAAAATGCCAATCAGCTATCTGATGAATACTGGGCAGAGAAAAGACATGAGACACTGACTAAATCAGAATCCAACACCTATGCTACGATAGACAGCGTGAAACAAGTACCGGCTTTTAAACGCACCATGAACATTGCCATTTTGTTATTGGCCGGATACAAAACATTCAAGTGGTTTGAAATCGGACCGGTGAATACTTTTTACAGTTTTAATCCGGTAGAAGGTTTTAAACTGCGTTTCGGCGGCAGGACAACAACACATTTCAGCAAGCGCATTAATTTTGAAACGTATGGAGCGTATGGTTTCAAAGATGATAAATGGAAATATTATTTGGGAACAACGTATTCGTTTACGAAAAGAAGTATATATGAATTTCCTGTACGCTCTCTAAAGGCCAGTTACCAAAGAGATACAAAGATCCCGGGACAAGAATTGCAATTTGTACAGGAAGATAACTTCTTGCTTTCCTTCAAGCGAGGTCCCAACGACAAATGGTTATACAATGATTTTGTGCACTTGGATTACCTGCACGAATTTAAAAATCACTTCTCTTTTACGGTAGGTTATAAATATTGGCAACAAACTGCTGCTGGTGCATTACATTTCAATTATACGAATTATAACGATCGTTCCACAGACGTGAAGAACTTAACTACATCAGAATTCATGTTGAATATTCGTTGGGCTCCGAATGAAAAATTTTATCAGGGAAAAATTTACCGTATTCCTATTTTTAATAAATGGCCCATTTTTAATATTCGCTACATTGCAGGTGTAAAAGGAGTTTTCAACAGTGAATACAGTTATCACAATGTGTCAGTGAACATGTTTAAACGATTTTATTTGTCTCAGCTAGGTTATACAGATGTTGTGGTAGAAGGTGGTCAGATATTCGGTACGGTTCCATTTCCTTTGCTGGATATTCACCGTGCCAACCAAACCTATTCGTATCAGTTTCAGTCGTACAACTTGATGAACTTCCTGGAGTTTGTCAGCGATCGGTATGTGAGTTTAAATATAGATCATTACTTCAATGGATTTATTTTCAATAAAATTCCTTTGTTAAAAAAAGTAAAATTGCGGGAAGTGGCTACCTTTAAAATATTATATGGAGATTTAAGCAAACAAAACGATCCGGCATATCATCCGGATTTATACCGTCTACCGGTGCAGTTTGATGGAACTAAAATCACGCACACCCTTGCTCAAGAACCCTATATAGAAGGGAGTGTGGGCATTGCCAACATCTTTAAGTTTTTCCGAATTGATTTGGTGAAGCGATTTACATACCTCTACAATCCCAATGTTTCGTCTTTGGGTATCAGAGCAAGATTCAGATTTGATTTCTAATGGAGAAAATAATAATAGTATGGCAGAGCAAAATAAAGTAAGAGATCAATTGCAAAAAGCAATCTATGTTGTCATAGACCCTATGGTAAAGGGATTGATTAAATTGGGTTTTACACCGAATGCTGTGACTACAGTAGGGTTCTTGCTAAATGTCGCTGTGGCTGTCGTTTTCATCGTGGGAGCAGAAGATCATAACCGTAGTGATTTGTCTTATGTTGGTTGGGCAGGAGCACTGATTTTATTTGCCGGTGTCTTTGACATGCTGGATGGTCAGGTGGCCAGAATAGGAAACATGTCCAGTAAGTTTGGTGCTTTGTACGATTCTGTATTGGATCGTTACAGCGAACTCGTGATGTTTTTTGGTATTTGTCATTACCTGGTTGCTCATCATTATTTCCTTAGCTCGTTGTTTGCATTCCTTGCACTCATTGGGTCTATGATGGTCAGCTATACCAGAGCAAGAGCAGAAGGCTTGGGTATAGAATGTAAAGGGGGATTGATGCAAAGACCTGAAAGAGTAGTGACTGTAGGGGTTTCAGCGTTGGCATGCGGTATCACCGCTCATTACATCGGTGGCGATTATAAATGGTATGTATCGGGAATTGATTTTCACTTGTTTGAAACCATGTCTGTATTTACCATTCCACTTACACTGGTTGCGGTACTTTCCAACATCACAGCCGTGAGAAGATTGCAGGATTGTCGAAAAGCATTAGAGGGTATTCAATAACATGAAGTCATTTGCTGCCATAGCTATTTTAGCAGGGATTGCGGGAATGTCTTTTAAACAGATTCCTGACTTGTTCATTGGGCATCCGATGGAAAATGAATGTCATCTGGATACGTTACCGGTACCACCTTTAAATAAAAACATGTTGTTTTATTTACAGCGAACAACCAACAAGAATACGGTTGTATATGAACTGAACCTAAAAGAAGACGGTTCACTGGATGAAGAGGAGCCTGTACATCCCTATTGGATAAGGTATACAGAAGATGGGGGAAAAGCGGAACTGTCTTACATCCAGCGTAACTATGCGTATGGTCTACATGCTGTACTGACAGACAAAAAAGCAAACACATACAAGTTGAATTTTGTCTCTTACGGAAAACTAGACATCTACCTGATGAAATCAACGGCAGATCAAGCTTACCATACCTATGTCAAACTCGATGGTAAATTGATTATGCTGCAAAAAATATTCGTAAGAATTGAAGGCGGTACATTTTGGTTTCCTCATGTTCCTTATGTTGACATTACAGGTAAAGACACAGGTAGTGGAAAGCTAATTTCGCATCGGTTTATCCCATAAGATATGAAGCAATTATTTATAGCACTAAGAAAAGAGACGGGTTATGCCGACGTTTTATGGACTTCTTTGATTTCCTCTGTATACCTGTTGGGGTGTTATTTTTTTATCGGGTTAAAAGCCGACCATTTATTTTTGGTCTTGCTTTTTAATGTGCTGTATTATTTTTCTTTGCCAACAAGAAAATTCGCGCTGGGCTTTTCCATATTCATTGTATTCTGGGTGATCTTCGACAGCATGAAGGCGTATCCCAATTATTTGTTTCATCCGATTCACATTAAAGAATTGTACATGGGAGAAAAAAAACTATTTGGTATCATGGATCAGGGAGTACTTTTGACACCCAATGAATATTTTAATCAATACCATCAAGCGATTCTTGATGTAGTTTCCGGTTTTTTCTATTTGACCTGGGTTCCGGTTCCGTTGTTGTTTGCGTTTTATTTATTTCTGAAAAACAAAAAACATTTTTTGCATTTCTCCTTATCGTTCTTGTTTGTGAACCTGATTGGCTTTGTTATTTATTATGTATATCCGGCAGCTCCTCCATGGTATGTGAATTTGTACGGATTCGATATTCATTACCATACACCAGGCAATACAGGAGGATTATACCGTTTTGACGAGTACTTTGGAGTGCACGTCTTTGCGAATATTTATGCGAAGAGTTCAAATGTATTTGCCGCGATGCCTTCTTTGCATTCCGCTTATCCTGTTGTTGTTTTTTATTATGCGGTAAAAAACAAACTAGGTTTTTGGAATACTTTATTTTTTGCAGAAATGTGTGGGATATGGTTTGCCGCGGTATATTCGATGCATCATTACATCTTGGATGTCATGGCAGGAGTGGGTTGTGCCCTTGTTGGTCTGATTGTTTTTCAACAAATGATTTTGAAGTGGGCTATTGTGGAACGGTTATTATTGCGCTATGAGAAGGCAATTTATTAATGCATACTATAACTGGCTACGCTTTTGATCGTAGCATTTTTTGATAGTAATGGTAAAGAAATAGTTCAGTGAAGTTTAAGTGCCGCAATATCTTCACCTGAGATCTCTTATTCGGTCGTTTTTATTTTGTTGGATAGACGTCTTCTCTAAATTGGACTAAGCCTTCCTCGTCTACCCATGCATTGAAGTGGTCTATAAAAATGTATACTGGTTTTTCTAAAGGAAAGATGATATCATCCAGGCTGTCTTCTAACAATTCTTCGATGTCCTCGTTACTTTTATGCAACAACCAGGCGGCAAGATCATCGGGATTTTCAATGCGTATGCATCCATGTGTGAATGTTCTTTGGGTATATTGAAACAACTGTTTTTCGGGTGTGTCGTGTATATAAATATTATGTTCATTGGGAAACATGAATTTGATATCACCCAAAGGATTCCAGGGGCCTGGTAATTGCTTGAGTTGATAATTGAAATTATCCTTACTAAAATTCTCCCATTGAATGGTATCTGCATTCAGTTTAATTTCCTGAGATCTCGTCTGTACATACACTTCCAGGTGTTGTTTGCTGATGAATTCAGCATCCTTTTGTAGCGATGGAAGAATTTCATGAACAGCAATGGGACGAGGTATGATCCATGTAGGATGAATGATGATATAAGAGACTTCTGCACTAAAAGTAGGAGTAGGATGGTCACGTTTGCCAATGAGTACTTTCATGCGTTGCACGTTTACACCACTGTCAATGATCGTTAATGTAAAGTCTGGAAGGTTCACCAGCAAGTAGGTTTGTACATTCGTTTGAGCGAAGTGCTCCCATTTTTCTAACCCTTTTTGCAGTTGTCTTCTTCGTTCAGAAGGAGATACGTTTAATGCATGTACTGTATAAGCCCCTAATATGCCATCATCGATAAGGTTGTGTCTGCGTTGGAATTGTTTTAATGCCATCACTAGTAAAGAGTCAAATGATTTGGCATCAGTAGAGGAATCAGATTGAAAATGGAGATCGCCGGTGAGCAAAAGATTTTTCTTTAATAAAGGAATCAATGGACTTTTATCTCCTTCGCTTAAGTTGTCCGAACAGGAAAAATAGTTCCAATCCCGATCATGGATATTGGAATAAGTAGTGATGGCTTGTTGCAATCGCTTGACTTGGGTCTCTGCGTATGGATTCGTCTGTGCATTGGCTTTTAGCAGAGCGCAACATAGAATACATACAAAAACTATTTTTTTCATTTCAACTATGATTAATTACTGTTGGTTTAAAAAGAAATAGGTAGACAATTGTTATCCATGGAGAATTAATAATGGTACAGGGCTTGTTTTTAGGAACTGTCGGATCACACTTTTATGAAAGATGCTTTCCATGAGAGGTCTTTCTTTGTGTATCAATACCAATAAATCAGGACGATCAGCCTGTAGTATTTGATTCATCTTTTGAAATGTTTCATCTGAAATGTTGTAATGAAAATGAATATTGGGGTAATGTTTATAGACTTGCACAATTTGACTTAATAATTGATCGTATTGTTTTTTTTGATAGAGCATGGCTTCCAGCGCATCTTCGTTTTTAGGCAGAGGATCTATGTGTAGAATTGAGATTTCTGATTCATAAATCCTTGTCAAAGGAATGAGCTGCTTGACTTTGGCTAAATCTTCTTTCACATCTTCGAGGGCAAAATAGACGCGATTGAAATCGCACACTTCATTTTCTTCGTGGATCAGTAGTACCGGACAACTGGATGTTCGGGAGACATGTAGGGCGGTACTACCCAAAAGATTGAACAAGTGTTTATGGTCTTCAACCCCCATTACTATAAGGTCTATTTTTTTATCTTGAATGAGTTTGAGTATTTCGACAAAAGGAATATCCTGCTCAGCAATAAATTCCGTTTGTAGAGTTTCTCCTTTGCTGTTTTTGTGTAATGAAATTTCCTGACAAGTTTGCATCAATGATTTTTCAGCCGCTTTCTTCTGATCTATATAAAGATCTTCGAGTATATCTACTGGCGTATTGATGTCCAGGTTAGGTACAAAGAAACAATGAGAGACAATGATCTTTGCATTGGCTCTTTTGGCTAAGTGGATAGCGAATTTCATCGCCTGTTGAGAATGCTTCGTGAAATCAGTAGGTAAAAGAATCGTTTTCATAAACTGTTTGCTGGATGTTATAGCTCAAACATCCAAAAATCAATACTGTTTAACAATGAGAAAAAGTAACCGAAAAAATGATATCTATCATCTTTTCGGTTAACCAGTAAAAATGGTTGTTTTATATTTCCAAATGATCAATCACATGCAAGTCGTTTTTGATTTTATCTTCGGCTGCTTTCATGTGTTTAATTCCATTGAGTAAGGCATCAGGATTGAAGGATATGCTGTTGATCCCTTGTCTGATTAAAAACTCCGTAAAGGCAGGATAGTCGCTTGGTGCCTGGCCGCAAAGACCGATAGGAGTGTTTGATGCCCTAGCAGAGGCAATCGCCATGGCAATCATTTGTTTTACGGCAGGATTTTGCTCATTGAACAAATCACTTACAGTCGATGAATCTCTGTCTAGGCCTAATGTCAGTTGAGTCAAGTCGTTGGATCCAATAGAGAATCCATCGAATAGTCCGGCAAATTCTTTAGCGAGTATGACGTTACTTGGAATTTCTGTCATCATATATACTTCAAGACCATTATCACCTTTGGCCAGGTTAAATTCTTCCATGGTTTGAAGCACTTTTTTACCTTCTTCCAATGTGCGGCAAAAAGGAATCATGACTTTCACATTGGTAAGGCCCATCTCCTCTCTCACTATTCTTATCGCTTCGCATTCTAAGGCAAAGCCTTCTTTGTAGGCGGGATTATAATACCTCGATGCTCCTCTGAAGCCGATCATAGGATTTTCTTCATTGGGTTCAAAATCTTTTCCGCCTAATAAATGAGCATATTCATTGGTTTTGAAATCGCTCATTCTTACAATAACTTCTTTCGGATAGAATGCGGCAGCAATTGTTCCTACTGCTTGAGAAAGCTTTTCTGTAAAATATGTTTTTTTGTCTGGATAATGAGCAGTTGTTTTTTCTATGTTTACTCTCACCTCTGGATCTTTTACTAAATCAAAACGAGCCAAGGCCATGGGATGAACTTGTATGGAATTGGTAATGATGAATTCCATTCTTAAAAGTCCTACACCGTTGTTGGGATAAGTGGCAAGTCTATACGCTTGGTCTGGATCTGCAAGAATTAATTTCGCTTCCGTTGCAGGCATTTCTAAATTCTCAAAGTCTATTTTTTTCTCTTCCCAGTTTAGTTTGCCTTGATAAACGACGCCATTGATGCCATCTTCAGAAACGACTGTTATGATATCTCCGTCTTTAATCACTTCTGTAGCATTGCCTGTTCCTACCACTGCCAATGCTCCCATCTCTCTGGCTACTATGGCCGCGTGACTGGTTCTGCCTCCACGATCGGTCACAATGGCGGAAGCCTTTTTCAAAATGGGATCCCAATCTGGTGTGGTAATCTCCGTGATTAATATTTCACCTTGTTGAAGTAAATCGGAGTCATTAGGAGAGCGCAATACCCTTGCTATACCTGAAATGATTTTGTTACCAATTCCTTTTCCTTGTAGTAGTATGGTTCCTTTTTCTTTCAATGAAAATTGAACAATAGAAAGCGATTTCTTTTTAGTACCAAATATGGTTTCTGGTCTTGCCTGAACGATAAACAGTTCGTTGCTTTCCCCATCCTTTGCCCACTCAATGTCCATGGGACGCCCATAGTGTTCCTCTATAATGATTGCCCAGTAAGCTAATTTCATAACCTCTGTATCTGTCAGAATGTATTGTTCTCTTTTTTCTAAAGGGGTATCAATATTGACGATCGTTGTATCCTGGTTGTCGGCTGCATAAATCATGGTTTGTACTTTAGATCCCAATTTCTTACTGATGATTCCGCTTTTGCAAACTTTGAATGGAGCTTTGAATACATAGAATTCATCGGTATTGACAGCACCTTGCACTACATTTTCACCTAATCCCCAACTGCCTGTTACAAGTGTTACATTTTGATTTCCGGATTCCGGATCCAATGTAAAACAAACACCGGCACACGCTTTATCTGATCTTACCATGCGTTGAATGCCGATGGATAGATAGACTTTCATGTGGTCAAAACCATGATCAAATCTGTACTTGATGGCTCTGTCAGTGAAAAGAGAAGCGTAGCATTTTAAACAAGCCTCTATCACTTTTTGATCGCCGTGAATATTTAAATAAGAATCATGTTGACCAGCAAAACTGGCATCCGGTAAATCTTCTGCCGTAGCGCTACTTCTTACAGCTACATGTACGGGCCAATTGGAGCAGTCACATAAGATATGGTATGCATGTAGGAGTTCCTTTGCCAAGGGTTCTTGTATGTTTGCTTTCAGGATGAGTGTTCGGATCTTTGCTCCAATTTCTTTTAGATTAGAAAAATCCTTCGTGTTCAGTTGAGCTAAGAGATCTGTGATGGGTTTCTCCAACTGGTTTGTTTTAAGAAAGTCTTTGTAGGCAAAAGCCGTAGTAGCAAAACCATCGGGAATATTGATTCCTTTTTTAGTCAGTTTCTGAAACATTTCTCCAAGAGAAGAATTTTTTCCACCCACCTGGCTGATGTCTTTGAGGCTTATGGTTTCGAATTTCAATATGTAGGGCTCCATAATTTTAATGTTTGTAGTCGTAAACTAAATGAACTGGCTACTTACTTGAAATGATGGATGTTGTTTCTTTAATTGATTTTTGTCATGCGTCCTTTCCATTGAGTACTTGATATTTGAGAATATTCATTTTAAAGAGGATTATGATTACCGTAGGATTCCATTCTTCATATAAATATTAAACGTTATGGCTGAAGCAACAACGATCGGATTGAATGATGTGCAAGTCATAAAGAGTAGAGCGCTATATGGAGCGAATATATTCGAACAGGAACATCCAGAACATTTTTGGACGGTATTCAAAAAAGCCATTACAGAACCCATGTTTATGTTGCTGATTGCTGCTTGTGTATTGTACTTTTTATTGGGTCAATACATGGAAGGCTTGATCATGCTGGTAGCAATGTTGTTTGTTGCTTCCATTTCTTTTTTTCAGGAACGTAGGAACAGCAAAGCATTGAGCGCTGTAAAAAAAATGAATCAGCCTAAGGTTAAGGTCATGCGAAATGGTAGAACGACTATTATTCCATCTGAAGAATTGGTAGTAGGCGATACACTTTTAATTGAAGAAGGTGAGCAAATTTCTGCGGATGGGTTACTGTTGAATGCCCATGATTTTTCTGTCGATGAATCTATACTTACAGGCGAGTCTTTCGCTGTGGTAAAAAGTCAATCTTCGGATCATAAAGAAGTGTATTTAGGAAGCATCGTACAAACAGGAAACGCTACCGTTAAAGTCACTCAGGTCGGTCTTCAAACTCTTATGGGTAAGTTGGGTCGATCCATCGAACAAATCAAACCATCGCCAAACAGGTTTCAAAAGGAGATAGAATCGTTGGTTAAAATCATGGCGAAGGTAGGTTTCGCCGCATTCTTTCTGGTACTGGTTGTTTATTATGTGAGAACAGGGAATTGGATGCATGCGATTATTTTTGCGTTGACCATGGCCATGTCTGTATTGCCGGAAGAGATTCCCGTTGCCTTTTCTACGTTCTTAACGTTAGGATCGCGCAGGCTTTTGAAGCAGCAAGTATTGGTAAAGGATCCTCAAGTATTGGAAACATTGGGTTCCGCCACCGTTGTTTGTATGGATAAAACGGGAACGATCACAGAGAACAGGATGAAAGTGGATGCTATTTTTTCCTGGAGTGACCGATTGCGTTCTACATTGTCACAGCTCACTCCATCGGGACTTCAGACGATTACTTACGCCATGTGGGCAAGCGAGCCTCAACCTTTTGATCCGATGGAAAAGGCAATCCATGAGGCCTACCAGCAACAGCTTGCTCATGATGAACGAATGAATTATTCCATGGTACATGAATATCCGCTTTCAGGTACACCTCCTTCCATGACGCATGTTTATGAAAACAAAGAAGGAAAAAGAATTGTTGCTTGTAAAGGTGGACCTGAAACCATTATTCAATTTTGTAAGCTTACGGATGAAGAAGCACAGGTCATGCTTGCTACAGCCCGACTCATGGCCTCGGAAGGATACAGGGTATTGGGAGTAGCCAGTGCAACGTTTACGGAACAAAGTGAATTTCCTTTGGCACAGAAAGATTTCAACTGGCAATGTGAAGGTTTAATCGGATTATATGATCCTCCTAAAGAGAACATGAGAGAGGTACTGAGTGACTTTTACAAAGCAGGCATACAGGTGAAAATTCTTTCCGGTGATTATCCGGAAACCAATCAGGCTGTTGCGAAAAAAATTCAATTGAAAGGTGTGGATCAGGTATTGACAGGAAGTGATGTCATGAAGATGACGGATGAGGTATTGAAAGTAGAGGTCAATCAGAAGAGTATTTTTGCCCGTATGTTTCCCGAAGCCAAATGGAAGGTCGTGAATGCTTTGAAATCAAATGGAGAAACTGTGGTCATGATGGGAGATGGCGTGAATGATGGGTTGGCTATCAAGGCCGCAGATTTTGGGGTTGCGATGGGCTCTAAAGGTACAGAGACAGCTAAGCAAGCAGCCTCCCTTGTTTTACTCGATAACGATTTGGCGCACTTGTTTGGTGCCATCATGCATGGACGTAAAATCAAAGTGAATTTAAAAAAGGCAATACGCTATATTCTGTCCATTCATATTCCCATCGTATTGCTTGTTGCTGTGCCCTTGTTGTTGGGATGGCCGTTCATGGCGGTGTTTCTGCCTGTGCATGTCATTTTTCTTGAATTGATCATGGGGCCTACCTGTTCGGTCATTTATGAAAATGAACCCATTGAACCTTCCATGTATACGGTACAAGATCGAGCGGTAGTTTCGCATTTTTTAAGTCGCCGTGAATTTCTGATCAGTATGGTACAAGGCTTGGTGATTGCCTTTTGTGTATTGTGCTTTTATTATGTGTTGATGCAGAAAGGTTATGCTGAAATGGAAATAAGAGCCATGGTATTTACTACCATCGTATGTGCCAATGTTTTCTTAACCCTTGAAAACAGATCCTTTACGGCCTCCTTATTTCAAACGTTTCAGTACAAGAATCGTGGTATGTACCTTATGATTGGATTGAGTCTTTTACTGTTGCTCATTACTCTTTATGTTCCTGGCGTTCGTTCTGTTTTTGCCATGAACGCTCTTTCTATAAAAGAGTTTGCTGTATGCCTTTCTATAGGATGGCTCAGTGTGATATGGATGGAAGGATATAAGCTTTTTGGAATGCGTTATTTCAGGGATAAGATAAATATCAATTAAAGTAAAAAAAGGTATAGGATTTTATAACAGGGATGATTTTCATTCTTAGGTTGTCAGAAAATTAAATACCATTGCTTGTAGCTTTGTGAGTAGTTCTTTAAAAAACGTAGCCGTAGCTTTTGACACTTCGTATAACAACAGGTAAGCTATGATGCCTAGCAAAGGGAATTGCCATTCTCTGAGAGATAATGGACCGGTATGTAAATATTGATTGGCAAAGGGAAGATAAATAATAAGCAACATCATAGAAACAGATAAAACGATACCTGCGAAGAGGTAATTGTTGCTGAATAAGTATTGATTGAAGACGAAGCCATTTGTTCTCATGCAGAGTATATGAACAAATTGCGTCATAATAATGGTGATAAAAGTGGCGGTTACCGCTTTCTCGTATTGTAACGTTTGTCCTGTATTGACGTGATACAGGACAAAAAAAACAATGATGGCAATACCTCCTCTGGTTACACCAGACAGCAATACCGAACCGAAGATGGTCTTATTGATCATTTGTCCCTGTACTCTGGGAGGACTCTTCATAAGGTTCTTTTCTGGTGAGTCGAAACTAAGCGCTAGCAAGGGTAACATTTCTCCAATCAAGTCAATCAGTAAAATATGTATAGCCAGTATGACCACAGGCAAATGAAAGAAAATACCAACCACACCGAATAGTACACAGGTGAGTTCTGCTACATTTGAAGAAAGTGTAGCACGAACGTTTTTTTGAATGTTGTTATAAATGGTCCGACCTTCTTCAATTGCAAAGACAATGGTTGAAAAATTATCATCCAACAATACCATACTCGCCGCTTCCTGAGCGATCTTGGAACCTTTCTGTCCCATAGCCACCCCTATGTCTGCTTTCTTTAAACTGAGTGTGTCGTTTACACCATCACCTGTTACGGCTACAATGTCTCCTCTTTCTTTTAAGAGAGTCACGATTCGTAGTTTTTCTTCCGGCGCTACACGTGAAAAAATGAGTGAACGTTGTGCCAATTTTATATGCAGGTCATGATCGGAAATATGCTGAAGTGCTGCGTCATTAATGATTTCAGGCAAGCTGCCATCCGCGTTTTTAATGCCGATCTGATCTGCAATAGCTGCGGCTGTAATTTCATTGTCTCCAGTGATCATGATGATGCGTAAGTGCGCGTCAAATGCCGCCGCGATGGTTTCTTTGACGCCATCGTTAGGAGGGTCGATCATGGATACAAATCCGGAAAAGATCAGGTTGTTTTCTGCATCTTCTTGTGTGTACGGTATTTTGATGGTATCCATGTCTTTGTATGCAATAGCAATGATACGAAGTCCATTGGCGGCGTAACTTTTTACCAGTTCCAGCAAATAATTCCTATAACTGTTATCCAGAGGTACAATGGTTCCTTTTTTCAAAAGATGCGAGGAAGTTTGTAATATGGATTCTATAGAACCTTTCACACAAGAAATGATTTTCCCTTTGTGCGTGCGAACAATAGACATTCGTTTTCTTACCGAATCAAAAGGGAAAAGCTGTATCTGTTCGTAATCCTTATCTATTTCTTCCAGGTTAAAACCTGCTTTTATAGCTAAGGCAGCGAAGGCAGATTCCGTGGGGTCTCCAATGGTATACCAGTTCTTATGATATTCATCCGGGGGATTTAATTTGGCGGTAGATGCTAAGTATCCGGATAAGAACTGAATTTTTTTATCACCCAAGTTATGCTTGTTCAATGTATTGGAATCGATATCAAAAATTTCTCCTAGAGGTTCAAAACCAGTACCGGTAATTTTATAATCATGACCATCAAAATGACAAAAGGTGATCGTCATTTCATTTTTGGTCATGGTACCTGTTTTGTCGGAAGCAATAACAGTAGCAGAGCCAAGCGTCTCTACGGAAGATAATTTCTTCACAACCGCCTTGCGTTGGGCCAGGCGTTGTATGCCGAGTGAAAGCGCAATGGATATTTGAGCGGGTAGCCCTTCCGGTACCATAGCTGCTGCTATGCTGATGGCAAAGACCAATGATACGGTAAGACTATCATGTTGCCATAATCGAAATATGAAAAGTGCCGAGCCAATTAAAAGCGTGACGATCGTAATTTTAAAAGCCAAGGTATTCATCTCTTTTTGTAGCGGAGAGATGCTTTGTTTAATGTTCATGGAACTTCCGGCAATTTTTCCGAGTTCTGTTTCCATGCCCGTTGCATATACGACTCCAAGACATTCACCCTTAGCTAATGTGGTTCCCATGTAAATACAATTGTCACGGTCAGCAAGCGATATGTCTTCGATGTAACGTGCATTGGCATTTTTTTCTTTAGGCTGAGATTCTCCAGTCAGTATAAAATCATTGGTGAGTAAACCTGTGCTTCGGATCAATCGAATGTCTGCCGGTACACCATCTCCTTCAGACAAAGAGACCAGATCGCCTTTTACCAACAGGCTGATCGGAATTTCTTTTCTTAACCCATTGCGTATCACAATGCATTTCTCTACCAGCAAATGGCCAATAGAAGACAAAATATGTTCAGATTTCCAATCCTGATAAAAACCGATGAAAGCATTGGCCAGTACTATGGCAAATAATACTGTGGCGTCGCGATATGCACCAAGGTATAAAGACAGCACAGCAGCTACAATCAAAAGGATAACAAGCAAGTTGGTAAATTGCTCTAAAAACTTCCATCCTAAATTTGATGGGTTGGTTTTTCGTATGCTATTTATTCCATCGCGTTGTACCCTTTGCTGACTGACTTCTTCTGTCAATCCTTTATCCAGCGAAGTATCCAGGAGAGAGGCTGTCGAATCAATGTCTTCTTTGTAGATGGGTATTATTGGTGTCATAACAGCATGTCAATGAATCCGAATTCGTTGGTAAATCCATTCTGCAAAGGCAACCAGTATTTATACTTTGTGTGCACAAGCTATTTTAGATCCTTTGCTTTTTTATTCTTTTTGGTATTGATATGGAATGGCAGGTACAAAGGACAAAAAGAAATGAAACTGGTGAGCACAAAAATAAGGGATAATGCGATAAGCACTATTCCTAAAATACCGCTGATTGCTTGCGTAAAGTAAAATGTAATCATCAGTATCGCGAGGAATGTTCGGATGAGTCGATCTGCGGTTCCCATGTTTGAAGTTATTTTCATGATCTTTTTTAGTTTAAGGGGTATAGTGTGTAATGATTTGTTTTACCAAGATTAGGCTTAATTCTTTTTTAAAACCATGAGCTATACAATGTCTTGAGATGATCGTTGTCATTTTAGGGGTGAATGATCAAGATCATACGGGAGACTAATCGAACGCATATTTTTTGGTCGAGCAATCGACTTATTTCGGTCATCACAAAAACTCAATTATCTATGAAAAAAATCATGCTGTACAGTATGCTGCTGTTTGCGATAGCAGGCAGTAGCGGCGCTCAAACAAAAGAAGAAAAAACACTGAAAGAGCCCAGAACCCATCAAAAGAAAATTAAAAAGGAACATGTTCCTAAGGAAGTGACGGATGAGTTTTTGCTTATCTATCCGAATGAGCCCCTTGTACAATGGTATGCTTATCCATATTACTGGGATTTTGAAATCGGTGAATTGGCCGTTGATTCGAGTGGCTATATCATAGAATATGAATTCCCCGAATTCTATGAAGTGGAAATACTCAAAGAGAACAAGAAGCACCGCTCTCTTTTCTCCAGAGCAGGTAAGCTGATTCACACACGTACCACGGTGTCTAAAGAAGAATTACCGAAGATCATACAGGATGCTTTCAACAGCGGTCCTTATAAAGATTGGAACGTCGTTGAGGAACGAGAGCTTATTCAATTCACAGAACCAAGTATTCGTGTGTATTCTATTCGTGTCAAAAAAGGGAAACAAAAACATGTACTGTATTACGCAGAAAAAAACGGACAATTAATTCAGGTAAAAAAGATTAAAAACTAAATCGTATGAAAAGAACATCTATCGCATGTGCAGTGGTTTTAACCACTATGCTGTACACAACAAGCTGTGAAAAAGCGGCAAAAACAGAAGCAGAAATAGGGGAGAACAGTCGTGAAATGGCGAAGGCAGTAGTCGTTGCCACAGACAGCACGGCCTCTGAAACAACACATTTCTTTAAGAAATTGTTTGCTCGTAAAAAAGTGAAAACAGAGGAAGTGACAAAGGAATCCAAGGCTTCCGTGCAACAACTGTATCCTGAAATGGAAATCATCGAATGGGAAACCGCTCCAGAGTATATTGTGGAATCCAGAAATGATACCACGGAAATATTCGAAGTAGTTGATCCAGAAATTTATATCGTGACGTTGAAAAAAGACAATGAACTCACGAAAGCTAAATTGCATAGAAAGGGTCAGTTCATTGAATCGAGGAAATCACTTACCAAAGAAAAGTTCCCATCCTCTATACAAGAAACGCTGAAGAAGGGAATCTATAAAGATTGGAACGTGACTTCAGAAGGTGAGGAAATCAAACATGTAGCAGAGAAAGAATTGCTATACCGCGTGGTCTTAGAGAAGGACAAACAAAAACAGGTCTTGTATTTTAAAAAGGATGGGACATTGGTGAAGACGCTGAATCCGGTTTAGTCTTTATCTTGTCTTAGCAGAAAAACTCAGTTAGTTTCTAACTGAGTTTTTTTTATTCATAGCGTAGCGCATCGATGGGATTGAGGCTTGCTGCTTTGCGTGCCGGATACCATCCAAAGAACACGCCAATGATGGCGGAAAAAGAAAAAGACAAGAGTACAGAAGAAAGTGTAATCACTACCGGCCATCCACCGAAAATAGCTACTAATTCAGAAACTCCTATGCCCAGTGCAATGCCGATCAAACCACCGGCAAAACTGAGCACGATGGATTCGATCATGAATTGCACCAGGATGTCTCTGCCTTTTGCTCCGATAGCCATGCGTATACCTATTTCACGGGTACGTTCTGTGACAGAGACCAGCATGATGTTCATGATGCCAATGCCTCCAACCAACAGAGAGATGCCGGCAATGCTGGCAAGCAGAATGGTCATCACACTTGAAATGGCACCGAAAATATTGCTGATGTCTGATTGTGTCCGTACTGTAAAATCATTGTCATCGGAAGGTGCCAATTTATGTTTTTCGCGCAGCAAGCCACTGACTTCGTCTACCGCATCTGTAATCTGATCTTCGGATACGGCGGATGCGAGGATGCTATTGACGTAACTACTGGATGACATCATGCGTTTCTGTACGGTTGGAAAGGGCGCTAAGATGATGTCGTCCTGGTCTTGACCAAATGTATTCTGACCCATTTTAGAAAGCACCCCGATGATTTTTACCGGTATACTGTTGATGCGAATAATGGCTCCGGTGGGATCAACATCTTCGTCTCCAAATAAATTGAGAACTACGGTTGTGCCAACTACACAGACTTTAGCAGCGGCATGTTCATCGGAACTGGTAAAGCTGTTGCCTTTGGTTACAGAGAGAGAGCGAATGGTAAAGTAATCGTTGTTGACACCCAATATCGTGGTGCTCCAGTTTTCAGATCCATTTACGGCCTGCACTCTTTTTTGATCAACCGGTGATACATAGTTAACTAAATCACAATGTTTCGCAATGGCTTCTACATCTTCTACTTTAATGGTTTGTATACTTGATGCTCCCTGACGTACGCCACCCTGGAAATTTGCACCCGGAAAAATCATGATGGAATTAGTGCCGAGACTGGCAATAGAAGCTTTGATGTTTTGATTGGAACCTTCTCCGATCGCCAGCATGGCAATCACAGAGGCCACGCCAATGATGATACCCAGCATGGTCAAAAAACTCCTGAGTTTATTTCTGCTCAGTGAACGAAAGGCTACTTTAAATAAATTGGTGATTCTCATGTGGTCGCTTTGTCTTCGGAAAGTGTCGCAATGTTCTTTAATAATTCGGTGGCATTTTTTCTATCCTTCACCAATTCGTTGGCAATGATTTTCCCGTCCTTGAATACAATATTGCTTTTGGCGAATTGTGCGATGTCGGGTTCATGTGTTACCATGACGATCGTAATGCCTTTTTCATTCAAGTGTTGAAAGATCTCCATGATTTCGTAACTTGTTTTAGAGTCGAGGTTACCGGTGGGTTCATCGGCCATCACGACTACCGGATCATTCACCAAGGCACGTGCAATGGCTACTCGTTGTTGTTGTCCGCCTGATAATTGGTTGGGCATGGAATGTATACGGTCTGCCAGTCCCACAGAGGTCAGCGCATGAATAGCTTTTTCTTTCCGGTCTTTGGCAGGCACCTGACTATTGTATAGCATAGGCAGTTCCACGTTTTCCTGTGCGGAAGTTCTCGGTAAAATATTGTACGATTGAAAAACGAATCCAATCTTTTTGTTTCGCAGCTCTGCCAATTCATTTTTACTTCTGGTAAAAACATTGGCGCCTTCCATCAAATACTCTCCGCTGGTAGGGTTGTCGAGACAGCCCAGTATATTCATGAACGTAGACTTGCCTGATCCGCTGGCTCCCATGATGGCTACAAACTCTCCTTGTTGTATGTTGAGTGAAACATCATACAATGCCTTTACCTCTATGTCACC
Source organism: Chitinophagaceae bacterium (assembly GCA_028288365.1). Classification (GTDB taxonomy): domain Bacteria; phylum Bacteroidota; class Bacteroidia; order Cytophagales; family Cytophagaceae; genus JACMQM01. Next base: position 32,680 of record JAQBNU010000068.1, read on the forward strand.
CGTCTTGTAAGTCTTGGTGAGGTTTTTTATTTCAATGAGTGGAGTAGTGCCTGTCATGTTATTTTTTACCGGTAGGAAATTTAGGCATGAAAGGATTTTGAGCAGGTTGTCCATCTCCTGCATGTGCAGAGTGATTGATACCTGTTGCCACTTCTGTACCTTCTGTTAGCGTACTTGTTATTTCAGTAAAGCTACCATCGTTGAGTCCCTGAATGACTGAAACAGGAAAGACATCGTTATCTTTTTTGATCCACAGGTAACCGATAACGCCTATGGGTTCTACGATCTGTCGTTTCTGTAGTTCTTCCGTAGATTTAATTTTATGCAACCAGTATGTTTTCATGGAGTCTGTCATTAAAGGAGCCTGGCTGATGTATTCCACCGGAGGGTGAAAGGCAAAGGCATTGGTAGCTATCTTTTTGACGTTGCTGCGTTTGGCAATGAAGATGTTGCAATTGGCAGTGAGTCCCGGTATCAATTTTAAATCCGGATTGGCTACATCAATGATCACAATGTAATTCACCACGTTTTGTACCATGACCGGCTGGTGCCTGATTTGTGATACTTGTCCTTTGAACACTTCATTGGGATAAGTGTCGACCGTGAATTCTGCAGCCTGGCCTTCTTTGATCTGGCCAATGTCTGCCTCGTCTACATCTGCTTGCACCTGCATTTTTCTCAGGTCGTACGCAATGGTAAATAATACGGGACTATTGAAACTGGCAATTACCATGTTTCCTACCTGTGTGTTTCTATTCATGATCACACCGCTGATGGGCGCAGTAATCGTACAATAGCGAAGGTTAATGATGGCCTTGTTCAATTGAGCTTTCGCCGATGTGACATTTCCCTGAGCGGTTTGGTAATTGCTCAAGGCCTGATCGTAATCGGCTCTTGCGGATACCCGATTGTCGAAGAGTTTTTGTGCACGCACGAATTCACGACGGGCTTCGGCCAAGGCGACTTGTGCTCTTTGTAAGGTGGCCTGGGCATCGAGTTTAGCCGCATAGTATAAAGCCGTATCCAATACCGCCAATACCTGACCTTTTTTTACGTGGTCATTGAAGTCCACGTTGATATGCGCTACAGTTCCTGATACCTGCACACCGATGTCTACCGAAGTATCGGCAGCCATTGATCCCGTAGCGGTAACCAATACATTGACATCTCCTTTTTCTACCGTTGTTGTTCTCCAGTAGTAAAGAGGTTTCTTGCTGCGCATGTGGTAAACTAGATAGATGATCAGTAAGACCAATAAGACCACTACAGAGAGCCACGCCGTTCGTTTTATATTCATGGTGTTAATCAATAAAAGGTTTACCTAAATAGAAATCTATGATTTTAGATTTCAGTACATAATCGTATGATGCCTGTATCAGGGACATGGATACTTTGTTATAATTATTTTTTTCAATCAGGTAACTGGTGGCATCGATGGCTCCGGCGTTGTATTTATTTTCCATGTCCTGGTAAATTTTCTTTTCCAGTTGCATTTGGGAATCGGTGGCTCTCCATTTTTTTTCAGCAGATACCTGATTGGTGTGGGCTGTTTCGATGGCTTTTCTCAAGTCGTTCTTTGTTTGTTGTTCGTTGAGTTTGGCATTGAGCAAATTAATTCTGGCTATCGCCACGCTGCTCCTGGCCTGGTAGTTATTGAACAAGGGCACTGACAGGCTAAGACCCACTACTTGACTAAAATTATTTTTCAACTGATCCGAGAGTGGTTGATTTTCTTTTTGAAGCGTAGTGACCGCTACAGAACCAATTACTGGCTGAGTGATGTCGTTGTTGAGATAACCGATGGTTTGGGATTGATATGTGGTGTTTTGTGTGATGTTGCTTCGTAAACTGGAGTAACCTGTTTTCAACGCACCTGTCAATGAGAGTTTAGGGAGGCCTGCGCTCTTGGCCATTTTTAAACTATACCTCGCAGATTGCGTCGTGAGTGAAGCGCTTTTTATTTGAGGTAAAAAACTTTCTGAAATGCGGGTGATTTCTTCAGCAGGTAATGGTGTTTCAGGAAACAATTGCTGAAGCTTTGTGCGTTCAATGTCAAAGTCATTCGTGACAGGCATTTGCATGAGCTGCAAGAGCATCACCTTGTCCAGTTGCAATTGATTTTCCGCATTGATTTTGGTGAGTTCATCCGAGGCTTGTTGCGACCGAACCTGCAACAGATTCGCTTCCGGTAATTTACCGTAAGTCACCATTTTATCGGTTCGGTCTACTTGTTGCACCGTAGCGGCCAATTGTGCACTCGCCACTTCGATGGCCTCATAATCCATCAGGATCTGCATGTAAGCAGCCATGACATTGAGTCGGATATCGTTCTTTGCTTTTTCAATGGTCCATACACTAGCTTCGTATTGGAGTTTATTCTGCCGCACGGTATTCAGCAAGAGTTCGCCGTTGAAAAGAGTTAGCGAACTATTCAGTGCAAGGTTGTTGATGGAAATATTCTGTGTGGTGTATTGATAGGTGTAAGGATCGAGGGAATAACCCGAACTGAAATTATGAGCATCGCTCAAGTTGAGGTTGGGCAGTGTAGCCGCTTTTGCCTGTGTCCAGTTGACGCGATTGATCTGGCTATTGAGTTGGATCTGCTGTACGGTGATGTTTTTTTGACAAGCGGTATCGACACAACGTTTCAATGACCACAAGTTTTGTGCTTCTGATGATATGCTGTTGAATAACCCAACGATGATGATAAAGCGAAGTAATTGATTTTGTTTCATTCCTAATCTTCATGAACAAAACAAAGTACCTTCTTTTTTTAATCGCTAGGCATGATGGATATCAATGGGGAAAATGATCAATGTCAATAACGAGGTTTGGATACTTCTAGGGCAGGTTATTTAGTATATGTTGCAATAGTGTGTGTATGGATTTTCTATTACCTGTTTTAATTTGAAGCAAGTGTTGACTTACTGTCATTTTTTGATTCGGTGCTTGTTTACCGTTTCTTTGAAAATGAGTCCATGAAACCTGAAACATCAAGTTGTCGTGCCATTCGCCGATGGTTTGTTCTGTTTTTTTTAATTGTTTCAACTGTTTTTTCATTGCTTCGGTTGGATGTATTTTGCAAACTATAAAGGCGACAGCATATATGGATTTTAAGTATTTTCTCAATCGATGTAATCCCTCGTTGCCACTTTTTTCAGGGATTGATTGCACTTGCTTTATTTTTTCTAGGATGAATTGTTTGGATTGAAGCAAGATGACATAATCGCTCAGCGTTTTACATAATGTTTTTACTTTACGGTCGGCTTTTTGAGTAAGTGTGGGATCGAATAGGGAGAAGATTTTTTGCAGGTGTTTTTTAGCCGTATGTTTTTTTTTATGTGCATGTTTTCCATAGACTGCTATCTCTTGCGCTGTTGCGTCAGATTGTTTGGCCAACAAGTGATTGAGTTGCATTTCCCTCACTTTGCCAGCTGCTTTGAATACATTGCGAAAAAAAGTCCTAAACTTTTTTATCTTTAATTGACCGGACGTGGTTTCATCGAACAGAAGAAGTAATGTTCTAATGGTTTTGATGTGTATCCGCAATCGGTGTATGTGTCTGGGTTGAGAAGGTATAGATGAAGTGAATGTCTTTTGCACGGCCTCCATTTCCTGGTGGAAGTAATGGTAAAAGAGATTTTCATTTTCATTTTTTTTCATCCTTATATTTCTCTCCAATTAAATTTTTATTCCATTAAAAGTAAACCGCATTGACTTTATTTCTGATCGGTACAGCTGGATACTCATCACCGTATCCTAAAATGACGGCCAGCTGTACTTCTTCCGATTCAGGTATATTGAGTAAGGTATAGACTTCTGTTTCCATCACGTATTTTGCCAATCCCACCGGACAGCTATCCAATCCTAATGATTTGGCGGCAAGCATCATGTTTTGTGCGCACATTCCGATATCAAGAGCTGCCCATTCATTTTCTTTGGGAGAGGTCAAGAAAATCACTACCGGGGCACCATGGAAAATAGGATCTTCTGCACGCAGGAAGCTAAGTCCTTCTGAAAAGTGAAAGGACTCTGTAGCGGTTTTTATTATTTTCTTAAGTCCTGATTTTAAAATTCCTTTCGATGCTGCTTTGGTGATTTGTTTGGAGAATAACGTAATGGTTTCTGCTTTGTTGAGAATGTAGAATTTCCAAGGTTGCTTATTGATGGCGGATGGTGCCATTCTTCCTGCATCAATGATTTTCTCGATGGTTTTCCTGTCTACCATTTTGTTCTTGTATTTTCTTACTGCTCTACGGTTGTATATGGTTTTGAATACTTCGTTTAGTCCATCGTGATCTTCTGTAAGCTTTAATAGATGGATAATTTCTTGTTTAATGGTTCGCAATTCTTTTTCATATTGCTCAAAACGGCGCCTAATGTTTCTATGCTGATCTCTATAAGGTTGCTCGTCTGATTGGTTTTTTTGTATGATTTCACTCAGCACATGTTCATGATCTGTAACCGCTTTCTTTAACTCATACAGTTCGTTACCTGTGATTTTTCTAACCAGGTTTCGTTCCGTTTTTTCCACTTCATCTTTGATGTTTGTGGTAATGTGATCCATTTTTATTTTGATCGCGATCATGTAGAACGTATCGATTTCATCTTGCCAAAAGGCAATCTCTTCCAACCACTCGCGACTTTTTTGGTGAAGTGTTTCCAGGCTGTTTTCTAATGAATAGTGCTCAGTATGTGAAGTCAGTAGTGTCATAGTTGTATCCTGTTTAGTGATCCATATTTTGTATGTGAACAAATGTATGGGACATGGTCATGAATGGAAATGCGATAATGCACCTTTCCTCTTGATTGTTATCACTCTTTAGCTAAATAGACTTGCCTTAAACGCCGTGCCGTAAACTAACCTGTTGTATTATTATCACTATTGGTTAAGTATCTGCATGCGTGAACATGTAAGTAAATGTTATGATTTATTGAATTCGGGAGATAAGTGAGCTTTATCATTTTTTCGTTTCAGGTTATGTTGTATTATCATCATTCTGATTCATGCACAGATTATTTATTTTTATTTACCAGCTAACCTAAATTTTACCGATATGAAGAAGAACTCCATTCTAATTATTGATGATCATGAGGAAATTTGTAGGCATGCAAAATCCTTGCTGCAATTGGAACATTATGAAGTCAGCTTGGCTCATAGTGGGAACGAGGCCTTGAAAATACTTTCTGAGGAAAGCTTTGACTTGATTTTATGTGCCCTTGTATTGCCTGATATGGATGGTTATGAAATTTTAGAGAAAAAACAAAAGTCGGCGAATCAATCCATTCCTTTTGTTTTTATGGCAACAACATATGATAATCATTCCTTTCGGGAGGCTATGAATCGAGGGGCAGACGATTACCTGCTCAAGCCTTTTACAGGAGAAGATTTATTAAATGTAGTAGACATAAGGATTCACAAACAACTGTCATTTAAAGATTGTTCGGCAAAAGAAGATGAAGTGGTAAGTTATATTGAGCATGTATTTCAACACATCAAGGAAGATCATCCTCTTCTTCAAAATAGAAACGTTCGGAATCTGAAAAATAAAGAGGTCTTGCTTTTGGAAGGAGATCAGTCTTTGAATATTTATTATGTCGTGTCAGGACGTGTTAAAACCTATAAAAGTGATGATGAGGGAAAACAATACCTGACAGATATTTGCCTGCAAGGTGATTTTGTAGGATGTGCGGCTGTACTCACCAATCACTCAGTACTAGAGTCAATCATTGCAACAGAAGAATCACAGGTAATCATGATACCCAAACAAGATTTTATCAACTTCCTGTATGCAGATAGCAATACCTTTATGAAATTTGCACAGGAACTTTGCATTAAAGTACATGATACGGAAAAAAAACTCATCGACATGGCTTATTCCTCTGCGAGGAAAAGAATATCAGAAGCACTTCTTTTTGTTTTAGGAAAATATCATAGCCAGGATGTTTCTAATAATGATATTCCATTTCAGAGAAATACACTTTCTTCTTTGGCCGCAGTATCCAATGAGTGTGTAAGTCGTAACCTGACAGATTTTAAAAATGAAGGGCTGATTCGTATAATCAAGAATAAAATATTTATTCTTGATTATAATAAATTGAAAAATATAAGAAACTAAAAAAGCACGGTAGTCGTGTTACCGTGCTTAAAAAAAGTACCCTGTTAGGATTGGATCAAATGATCTTCGGGAGAATCATTTTACTTTGATTTCCTTTTTAGGTGTACTGTTTTCTTTTTTAGGAAGAGATACATACAAAATGCCATTTTCGTAATTGGCTTCAATCCGGTCCGCAACGCAATTGTCAGGTAATGCAAACGAGCGACTGAAAGAAGAATAGGAGAACTCCTGTCTTTTGAAATCTTGTTCGTTTTCTTCTTTCTTACTTTCCTTTTCAGAACTAATGGTCAATATATTGTCCTGCACGTCAATCTTAAAATCATCACGATTTAATCCAGGTGCAGAAAGTTCAAGCTTGTAGCGATCGCTTTTTTCAACAATGTTTACAGAAGGCATCCAGGATGATCCACTTTTAATGTCGAAGAGATCACTGTAAAAGTCCGATAAGAAAGGATCGAAGAAGTTTTCATTGTTCAACAAGGTTCTTGGCAATAGAGAACCATTGCGTTTTCTTTTAGCGAGTAGTAGTGACATAGATTTATTTTTTTAGATGAAACATAAGGTAAACTATTTTAAATCGTGTGACTGTATATGGAGTATATCAGGACAAATGTTCTCTTTGAGATGTTTTCTCAGTACTGGATTTTCCATAACCATGCCGCACATCAGCTGACAGCTGGCCGTGTCTTCTTCCATCCGATGCACCAGTTTGATGGCTAACATCCGATTGACATGGGTGTCTGATTTCAACACGCTATCAATGGCAGAGGAGGTACAAATGATCTTGGCCAAAGGTTCATTGCGTTTCATTACGCTTTGTGCTAAGCTGTCTTTCGATGCTCTATTGATGAAATCAGATAAGTATGCTGTATCTTTTAAGATGACAGAGAAAATATCTTCCCGTAGTTCTCTTTTAAAGAGAATCTTTTGAGCTTGTTCTTCTCTCCAATCGCAGCCTGTTCCTAAGAGAATCATGAGTAGAAATTGTATATACTTGATCATAGCTGCTTTTTTATGTAAATGAAACAATTGATATGCGGCATCTCAATGACCTGTGTCATACGTATTCCTGTATTTCATCATTCTTCATGACTGTTTTAAGATCAATACCGGATAGCAAGCTATTTGACTTATTTTTTTGATGATGGATTGCTGGAATAAGGTTCGCAAAAAACCATGTTTGTAAAACGTAATCACCAGTAAGTTGGCATGCGAATACAAAATGTAGTCGTGTAAACTTTTGCATGTATTGTTTGAATACAATAGTTCACAAGCTGCATTTTCAGGCTCTGTATCATTATTGTTTTTTTTATCCTGATCCTTGAACATTTCTTTCTGCAGTTGGGTGTATGTTTGATTGACATGTAGAAAGGTAATGACGGGTTTAAACACACTGATGAAAATATTCAATGGGAATGACTGTTGATTTTGTTTGTCTTTAGCTGCCCACACAATGCGTTTCATGCCTCCGTAGGAAACATGCTCAGGTATCATCAGGATGGGGAGTTTTGATTTTTTAATGAGATGGTATGTAGTTGTTCCAAACCACTTTTTGAAGACAGATCCTGCACCTGCTGTTCCCATCACGAATAACTGTTGATCTCCATCTTTTTTCTCCAGCACTTTTTCCAAGGAATGGTTGCTGATCAAGATCTCGAAGTCACAGGGAATGTGAAATGTATTATTGATTCTGTCGCAAACATATTCCAGCATTTCGACGATTGTCAATGTCTTTTGTTGCAGATTAATACCAGGAGCTACTATTTCTGATACATAAAACGATTCAACTGTGATTAATTCCAGTGAAGCTCCAAATGCCTGGCAAAGCTTTGCCGCATAGTTGGCCGCATTTTCAGAAGCGGAAGAAAAGTCTGTCGGGCAAATAATTTTTTTTATCATAAAGTATGATGTTTAAAAAGCAGAGGGCTTATTGATATCAGCCCTCTGCTTTTTTTAGTAGGCATAGACTTTAGGATCTATTTCAATTTTGTTGTCTACGATATTAACACCTGGCGCTTGCCAACAGGCAGACTCAGCGTCTTTTTTCTCTATGAAGGAGCGGACCTTACCTGTTAACGTCACTCTGTTTCCTTCCACCGATATGGTTATCTTGTCAGCGTCCAATGCGGCATGGCGTAGAAACACATTGCTGATTTTTTGTTTGACATCTTTCATGTCCACAGCGGATTTTACTTTAATGGTATTGGTAACACCAATCACACCGAGCAGGTTAAAGACAGAATTATAAGCAGCCAGTTTTTGATAATTCCATTCTACTTCCCCTTCTAGTGTTACCCAATGTTTCTCTACTTTCACTTTGATGTTTCTGTCGGGTACCATACTGTTCCATCTTAATGCATTGACTACCGCTTCAGCTATTTCTGTATCTGTTCTTTGGGTACTCGTTGATAATTGCACAATGATGTCCTCCGCAACAGCTTTGACACCTGCAATTTTTTTGGCCGCGTTTTCTGCTGATATTTTTTTGGAATACATGTCCACGGTGCCAGTAAGTGTGACGACACCATTTTTTACAGCTACGCCTATTTCGCTGGCTTTGAGGAAGGGTTGCCATTTTAATTCTTCCATTACGTCTTTCTGAATTTCTGCATCTGTTTTCATAGTTTTAGTTGGTTTGAGTGAATAATTGAACTGATACAAATGAAAGAGATTCTCAATAGGCTATCAATGATGATAATCAACTGCCGCTATGATTATGATTACGAACGATGAGGGGTAGTTACTTTCAAAAAAAAAGAACTATAAATAAGTGACATATGAGAGCATTCGCTCTTAGCGCACTCAACGGTATGTTTAGGATTGCTATCGCCCGGCTTTATATGTGAGTACAGGTATAGGAGAATGCCGAATGACATCTTCTGATAAATTGCCTAACCAATATTGGATTCCTTTCCTTTGGTCTGTGTTCAGCACTAGAAGATCAATCTCCATTTGCTGTACATAATCAAGAATGCCAATGAATTCACTAAATACTTTATCAATGTGAAATTCATAATTGACAATGTGGTATCTCTTGATGAAGTTTTCTTGATCTTTTAAAACAGTATCTTTGTTATTGTGTTTAGTCAAAAAAGTATTTATATACACCAGATGTAATTTAAAATTAAATTTTTTCTGGAGGGTGACTAAATTCTCCATGAAAGCAGGGCTGTAATCCGTAAAGTCTGTGACTAATAGAACATTGGAGGGATAGAATGGACCTTGCTCTGGTTTGACTGTAAGTACCATGCAATCGGCGTGCATGACTACCTCTTTGGTATGACTGGTATTTAAAATATTGGGTAATCGGCTCGAATTCCCTTTTGTTCCCATTACGATCAAGTCAGCATGTTGCGTTACAACGGGGTCAAACCAGTTTTGTTGAACATCACATGTTTTTATTTTGGTGTTAAAATTTACACCGCGATATTTTGGATTGTTTATGATCTTATCAAATTTTTTATATACGTCTTCCAAAGACTTTACTACAAACAATTCATTGATGCCTGCTTCATGAAACAAGTCACTTGTATTGCAGCTATCTTCGTAGGGAATATCTGTAATATACAGCAATTCAATTTCAGCAGATGTTTGTTTACTGATGGCAACAGCTACTTCCAGGGCTTTATCTGACAGCACGCTGAAATCTGTAGGAACTACAATTTTTTTCATAAGTCTAGTGTATAATGAATAAAGGAGTATTGATGTTTTTAATCATATGCCGTACGACACTCTTATGAAAAACAAGTTGAACCCAATTTCTTTTTTTGTGAACCAATGCCAGTAGATCAGGATGACTTTGCTGCACTACTTCGTCCATGTTATCAAAGATCTCATCTGACAAGTTGTATCGGAAACTGATGTTTGGATAATTGTATTGCTGTTTTATTTCATTAAGAAGAAATTCATGATGTCTGCGTTGTTCCCAAAGGTTGGTAAGGTCGTCTATACCTTCTGGCGATTTGTCAATATGGAATAAAGTTACGTCTGCATTGAAAACATTTGCGAGTGGAAGCAATTGACCAATTTTGGGTAAATCTTCTTGAATGTTTTCCAGTGCAAAACAAATATTTTTAAAATCTGTAACTTTACTCTGTTCATGTACGAGTAATAAAGGACAATGTATATTGTTAAGTACTTGAATAGCGGTACTTGCAAGAAACTGGAACAAATGATTTTCATCTTCCAGTCCCATGACCACCAAGTCAATATTTTTATCCTTAATGAGGTGTACTATTTCTGAAGCGGGTAAATCTCGTTCAGCCAGAGATTCCGATTGAATAGGATCACCATTGATATAAGAATTTGTTGAAATGTTTTCTTCGTAATATCGTAGTTCATTTTCTACGATCGCTTGTTGTTCTTCAAGAATATTGGAAGTTACATAAGTGGGTATTGGAGTATCGATAGAAGGAATCAAATAGGCATGTGTAACAATAATTTTAGCACCTGTCTGTTGTGCAATTTTAATGGCGAATTGCAAAGCGGTTTCCGAATGTTTTTTAAAATCGGTTGGCAGGAGAATTGTTTTCATGTGCTTTGCTGTTTAGACTAGTATATAAATAGAAGGAGAATAGTGGACTACCTGAATGTATTGCTTTACAATAGTATATATATGATTTTAGACAAAAAATGCTCAATGCCGGTGTGACAAATGATTTATATCACAAGATGAAAGAAAAGAATAAAGAATCTTTGGCGTATGATTTTGGTATAAAAATTACTTATAGTGTGTTAGTGATTAAACATCAAACAGAATGGTTATTATCATATTTGGTTTGCCTGGTTCAGGAAAGACGTATTTTGCTCAACACTTAAGTGAAAAAATTTCGGGTGACTATTTAAGTAGTGATCACCTCAGAAATTCTTCTTTCCAGCACAAAGACTATTCGGAAAAAGGGAAAAGAGAGATTTATGAAAAGCTCTTGGAGGCAGTTCAGAAGTCTTTACCCGCTAACCCCAATAAACCGATAATCGTAGATGCTACTTTTTATTTAAAGGAATTGAGGGATTTGTTTGTGAATGGAATAAAGGCTTGGCATCAACAGATTCACTTCATAGAAATCACCGCAGATGAACGATTGATAGAAAAAAGAACGGCAACGAAAAGAGAAAATAGTGATGCTGGTTTTCTGATCTCACAGCTTATTGGCAAATGGTTTGAACCGATGAAAGAAAAACACTTGGTGCTGGAATCGAAAGAGAATAATATTGAAGAGATGCTGTCAAAAGCACTTTTATTTATAGCTGGATCATGAATGAAAAAGATATACAGCGTTTATTAGTAAAAATGCGTCGATCGGTGAAAGGAGAAATTGCACTCTGGCAAACTCATATTTCATGGATCGTATTGACGCATCGTGTGGTCTATAAAATTAAAAAACCAGTACATTTTTCCTTTCTTGATTTCTCTACTATAGCTCAAAGAAAACGGTATTGTAAAGAGGAAGTACAACTTAATAAAAGGTTGACAAAGGGTATCTATAAGGGAGTGGTATCGGTGAAACAAAATGAAGAAGATATCTTTATAGGTAATGGGCGAGGTAAAGTCATTGACTTTGCTGTTCAACTAAAGCGATTGGATTCCTCCAAACAGATGAATGTACTGTTGCGTGAAAATCGACTGAAGGAAAAATCGATTCAATCCATCGCTAAACTGTTGGCAAGTTTTCATGGCAGGACTAAAGTTATTTATCGCTCATTCGATCTGGATCATCTATCAAGGGAATTCAATGAAATCATTTCCATTAAAAAAGTGGTCATTCAACAATTGGACAAGCGTTATTTATCTGTGATCAATCGTGCCATTATTTATTTCAATCAATATATCAATGAACATAAAGAGTGGTTACAGACACGTTCGAAAGAAGGTTATATTAGGGATTGTCATGGTGATCTTCATGCTGGGAATATATTTGTATATGCGAAACCGATTATTTTTGATTGTATAGAATTCAACAAAGAGTTCAGGTATATTGATGTGCTGAATGAAATTGCTTTTTTATGCATGGACCTGGAAGTATATAAAAAGAATAAGCTCAGTAATTTATTAGTAAAATATTATTGTCACTATACTGGACATGTCTTACAGACAAAGGAAAAGAAATTGCTGTTGTTTTATAAACTGTACAGAGCTTCTGTTAGAGCTAAAATAACAGCTATTGAGCTGATGCAACTGCCCGGAAAGGAGAGAGAGAAAGAATTGAATAAAGATTTGAAAAATTACCTTGATCAGATGCAGATATACCTGAAGGATTAAGCTATAGTAAATGTCTATTTCAAAATTAAATTATAGAATAGTGAGTATATATATCCAGGCAGGATTGTTTCGAATTTAACGAAGTACAAGCACACAGATATTCTCTACATGATTAAAGTGTTTATCATGTATGACCTTTGTTTACGGGACTTGTAGGGATTTAGATCGAGCTGTTGGCTGAGGAATGGTTTCATACTCCTTCTAACGGTTAAAAGGGCTTTACTAATGCTCTACTTTTCCTAAAATTTAATATTTTTTTATGTAAAGCTGAAATTTTACTCAAACGGCCGACATAATCTATTTACCCTAAAGTGCATATTAACTCGAAATTCCGAGTTGATCCAAGACTTCAAATAACCAATTAGAGTAATCTCTTAAGGAAAAGATAGGAGTAAGATCTTGTGTACTTGATGCACTTAATTGGATCGGATATATTTGACTGCATAGTACAAAGTTTTTTGTTTTTATTGCATTTAGAGTATACCAATTCACTACCATTTTTTGAAAATGAAAAATACAGCTAGTATCATGAATCCAAATCCTACCAGATAATTCCAGGCAAGCTTATCGCTTTTCATTACAAATACTGCGAATACAGTAAACACGGTCAGTGTAATGGCTTCTTGAATGATCTTTAATTGAAAAAGATTAAAAGGTCCTCCGTTTTCTTCGAATCCTATTTTATTGGCAGGTACTTGAAACAAATATTCAAAGAAGGCGAGTCCCCAACTGATTAGTATAACACCAAACAGTCCAATACCACTTAGCCAAGAGATTTTTTTAAATTCCAGATGCCCATACCAAGCAAGGGTCATGAATGAGTTTGAAATGATAAGTAAAGAAATGCAAAGTAGACTTTTCATAATGGCTATAGATTAGATGGTGAAAGAGTTGGAAAGCCAGATTTTTTTTTGTTTCCGGCATGGCAATATAAAAGAATAGTAGTGCTACAACAGCGATAGCTGATAAGGTATAAAATCCTATGTCGAATCCAGCCTGTTGAATAAGGTAACCACTTAAAAGATTGCTCAAAGCAGTTCCTATGCCAAGTGCAGTAGCCAACATACCTTGCATCAAATTGAATCTACCAGTTCCTTTTGTGATATCAGCAACAATCATAATTTGCATGATACCTGAAATAGATCCACCAATAGCATCTAATACCTGAATAGAAATTAGATAATAAGGGTTGTAACTGAGCGTATACAATACACCACGAATGGGTAAAACAAGAAATGCAATTCGGTTATAGTTCATGTCCATAGAAGTTAAAGTAAAGCCCGGTCATATTGAATGTGAATACAACCGGGCGAACTCATTATCTGATCAAATAGCTGGTTCCTTTAATGACTACTGTTTCCGCTTTCACTATTCTAGTTGGTTCAACAAATGCAACACCATCGTCTTCTTTTTTTACATAGCCTGTTGCTTTGATCATATCTCCTTTTTGTACCATACCAGAAAACTGGTATCCTGCATGTTTCGGAAATCGAAGAATTGTTTTATTACTAAGAATTAATCCATCAATTTGGCCTTCACGATTGTGTGAAAAGTCTATTACCTTATTATCAAGAGTGATGAACTCTTCTTGTTCTGATAGCTCTTTGGGTCTTTTGACATCATATACCGTATTGGTTCCTACTGTCATACTGACCAAATGAATTTCCTGAATTCCTTCCGGACTATAATCCATGAACCCGTTCACAGTGGCATTGGCTCCTGGTTTAGCACTACCCATTATTTGTTTTCCCATGTGTTTGGGAAATGCAACTCGTATAGAGACTCCATTCATGTCAAGAAGAAAGCCATCGTAGATATTTTCTTGATTAGGAGTATATGAAATTATCTTACCAGTGTAATTGCTTAAAGTCTCAAGATTCCTGCCTTTACCATGATGATGTGGTGGCTGTGCATGTGCAGATATATTAATTATCGTCATAGACATTATGCCGAAAAGAATTTTTTTGATTTGCGTTTTCATAGTTGTAGAGTTTAGGTGAATCATTTAGTATGATTCAAACTTATACCTGGCTCATGAATATGGACTGAAATGCAAATTAATTTTTTTTCATATCATAGCCTTATACAAGTATATGTGCTTTTACAGTTCAATAAATGAAGAGCTACCTTAAATGATGTATTTTTGATTACACCATGTTGCGAAAGTGCTAAAAAAAAGAGCGTGTAGTTACTTTAAATAATAAAAGTGAAATTCTTGCAGGGAATTGTTTTCTTAAAACAATTGAGAAGAGGGCAAATAGGAATCAATTTTTCGTGATAATCCTTGTCCATATTTTTTTGTTTTCTTCTGTATCGGTAGAAAGTAGTTGTAGATTTTCAATAGGTAGTTGTTTGATGCCATTGAACTCAAGTTTAACCGTAGCGAAAGTTGTTTTATTATGAACGTTTTCATCTACTGTTTCTACGATACCATATTCTATTCCGTATTTAACAAGGCTTCCACCTTTAATCGTATTACTCATGTACTGTATTGAAATAGTTAAAAACAGGTTGAAACATCGAAAGTCGTATTTTTCTTTACAAATTCAAATGTTCAAACTAAAATAAACGACATTGTTCATAAATAAGGACTTCTATTTCTTTGTTGGGGATATTTTCTACAGTATTTTATTTAAAACAAGTTGTATCGTCAAGACGATACAACTTGTTTTGAAATTTTAATATTAATAGTTAATCTTTTCCATAATATGGATTCAATATGTCAATTTTATCAATGACATATTCATTGGTCATTTTTCCTGTTTCATCATTTCTTAAGATGTAGATTTTTCTTCCTTTCATGATGGCTGTCTCATAGAGTAACGCTTCTCTCTTTCTCCATCTTTTCATCACATACATGATTTTGTAATTGGAGTTTAGGTAGCTCGTCTTAATGGCACTGAAGACTACTGGTGGAAGTTCAGTAGAATCAATTTCAATTTTCGAATTGATTAGTTCACCGTGTTTATCAAACAATAATGATACGCTTTTGTCATTGTAAATAAAATCGGCCTGGTACTTACTTGTTTTTTTTGTCCAGTCCACACCCTCTTTGATGTGCGGATAAAGCGATTGGAATTTCCCTTTCACTTGTGCGGGTACTTTTTCTGGATTAACATCGTTTGCCATCACTTGAAAAGTCATAAAGACCATCAACAGTAGCAGATTGATTTTTAAAATGGAGTGTTTCATAGTCTGTTTAGTTTAGTGAATAATTATTGTGGTTTGTTGTGTTAAAGTTTGCTGCCATCTCGAATCTCTTCTGATGCTTTTGATATAATGACATCCCCAGCGTGAACGTCCGATGAAAATATTTCTACCTTGTCATCTATCATATTGCCCTGTTTGACATCTATCCATTTCGCTTTGTGATTTTCTACCTTGATGATGAATGTTCGTTCGGTAGAGTGAACAATCGCATGTAGCGGTACAAATAGGGTTGCGGTTTTTCTTCTAATAGGCAGTGATAGTTCTACGTACATACCAGGTGATAATAAATGATTGGTGTTTTCTACATCTAATTCAGTGATCAGTGATCTGATGTCTTGTTGAATGGCTATAGAATTTCGTGCCATGCAAGCCGTAAATTGTTGTTCAGGAAAAGCAGCTACAGAAAATTTAATGTTACATTTTGTTTCAATCTCGCTTGAGTATACTTCAGGGATGGCTACTGTCAAACGCAGTTTATCCGTGCTTCCCATTTTGAACATCGGTACTTTATCCTCTACCCCAACCAAGGCACCAGGGTGAATGTTTCGTTCTGTTACTGCACCGTCAAAGGGAGCTGTAATTTTTAAGTAATTGATCATCTCACGAACAGAGTTCAATGAACCTTGTACGGAGGAAACAATAGAACTATCCGAAAGCATTTTTGAATAAGCGACATCCAGTTCATTTTCTGAAATTGCTCCTTGTGTTTTACTAGTTTGTACTAAGCGGAAATAGGTTGCTTTACTGGCTTTGTACTTTGCTTTGTATTCCAATACGTCTGCTTCTCTTTTGGAAAGTTCTGCCGTAAGTTCAGGTGCTTCGAGGATGGCTAATAACTGTCCCTTTTTTACTATAGAACCTCTGTCTACATAGACTTGTTTTACAAAACCTTTCACTTTTGCATACATGTCTACCCATTCCCAAGCTTTGAGTTCGCCTGGAAGGATGATGGTCTTTTGAGGTCGATCGCTTTCTACAATCGCAGTCATGTCTTCGGTTAAGATTATTGATTTATGATCATTAACCTTTTCATTTTCGCTATGACATGAACATAAACAGCCGAAAAGAAAGAAGCTGACAATCGAAAAGGGTATAATTGAATTTTTCATATAAAGCGTTTGATAATTATTTTGCATGTGGTGTTGGTGTTATTTCATAGAACTGACTTTGTTCATCATGTGGGTCCAATGAAACAGAGTGCAGGGAAGTGCTGCGTTGTACCCACACAAAGACATTTGGGAGAATAAGGAGAGAGGCCAGGGTGGAAGCAATTAACCCGCCGATTACTGCTTGCCCCAAAGGGGCCACCTGGTCTCCTCCTTCTCCCAAGCCTGATGCCATAGGAATCATTCCGACAATCATGGCTATACTGGTCATCAGAATAGGTCTGATTCTACTATTAGCTGCTGTGATAGCTGCTTTCCGTGCATCTTTAAATTCTAATCGTAATTGTTCTGCATTGGTGATCATTAAAATCGCATTGGCAACAGAAACACCTACAGACATAATCAGTCCCATGTAGGATTGAAGATTTAAGGTCGCTCCGGTTAATAAGAGCATAAAGATAGAACCACCAATTACAGAAGGTACAGTAGAAAGAATGACAAGTGATAGTTTGAAAGATTGAAAGTTGGCACTTAACAAAAGAAAGATGACAACGACAGCAATCATTAATCCTAGTTGCAAACTATTCAATGTTTCGCTTAAGAGTTTGACTTGTCCTTTCAGATCGACCAGCACACCTCTCGGTGGTTCACCGGCATCCTGAATGGCTTGTTGAACGGCCTTGTTGGATGATCCTAAATCTTTTTTGTAAAGGTTAGCAGTGATGGTTACCAATCGGTTGGGACCTGATCGATCGTATTCTCCAGGAACTGTATTAGGGAAAACATTGGCTACGTCTGATATATTGGGATGTACTTGTCCTACTTTTAATGGGATGTTATTGATGTCTTGTACACTTGAAATAAGATTTTCAGGAACTTGAACTTGTACTTGATAAGCCACACCTTTCTTTTCATCCAGCCACAAATTCTTTTCTGTAAATCTACTGGATGAAGTCGCTGCAACCATTGAATTCGCTACATCCAAAGGAGTGATGTTCATTTGTGCCACTCTCTTTCTATCCATATCAATTTGAATAATGGGGTAGTCCAGCGGTTGAGCAATCTGTACATCTTTCAGGAAAGGATTTTTTTTCATTTCAAAGAGTATCTTCTTCGCATGTGCATGTGCTTCGTTAATATTCTTTGCTGCTACACTGACTTCGATAGGAGTAGGGGAACCCTGGCTCATTATTTTTTCTACCAGTTCAATCGGTTCAAAAGAGACTTTCAATTCAGGATCTTCTTTTGCTAATCGTACCCTTAACTTTTCTTTTAACTCATCCATCTTTACTTTATAATCTTCTTTCAATGCTACTTGAATGACTGCCTCATGTGGACCGCTCGTAAATACAAATATGGATGCTGCTCCATAACTGGATGGTGTTGTTCCGATATAGGCAGAGCTGATTTCTACATTTTCACTTCCGACTTCTGATTTGATAGTAGCTAATACTTTCAACGTGGCTTCTTCTGTTCGCTCGATTCTTGTACCGTCAGGAGCTCTGAGACGCAATTGAAATTGTCCGGTGTTCGCTTTTGGTAAGATGTCTGTACCAATTATAGAGAAGCCTGCAATCACACATCCAATGGCGAACACAAGGTATACGATGACAACGATGGCTCCTTTCGCCATTAAGTTTTCGATGAGCTTCGTGTACTTTGCTTTGAACTTGTCAAATCCTGAAACCTTAGTCGTATGTTTAGAAGCATCAGTATTGAATTCTCTGATTTCTTCTTTATCTAAAGCCAATGTGGGATGGCCTTCGTTGTGTGTTTTTAACAACCAATTGGAAAGTACCGGTACAAAAGTTTGTGACAAAAGGAAAGAGGAAATCATGGCAAATCCTACCGCCAATGACAGAGGTAAAAACATCGATTTGGGAATACCGGTCATGATGAAGGCTGGAGCGAATACAGCAAGGATAGAAAGTAAGATCAATAATTTAGGGAAGGCAATTTCTTTGCAGGCGTCCCATATCGCCATGGCTTTTGATTTTCCCATTTCAAAATGCTGGTGAATGTTTTCTATCGTTACAGTGGCTTCATCTACCAGAACCCCTACTGCAAGAGCAAGTCCGCTTAATGTCATGATGTTGATGGTCTGTCCGAATAGATTCAACAGAATCACAGCAGATAGAATGGAAATGGGAATGGTGAGTACAACAATGATTACACTTCTCCAATCGCCTAAAAAAAGCAAGACCATCAATCCTGTAAGCAATGCTCCAAGTATACCTTCAGTGATCAAACTTTTTACGGCATTAGTCACATATACTGATTGATCGAATTTGTATGATATTTTTACATCTTCAGGAATGGCATTTTGTAATTTGGGTAGAGCAGCTTTGATGTTGTTGACCACTGTTAAGGTAGACGCATCTGCTTTCTTTACTACTGGGATATATACGGCTCTCTTTCCATTGATCAGTGCATAACTTACGGTAATGTCTGAAGCATCTTCTACTGTACCGATATCCTTGACAAAGATGGTAGGTCCTTCACCTACTTTGATAGGGATATCCAGAAAGTCTTCTGGGTTTTGGATCAATGAATTCAGAGGAGTCATCATCGTGAAATTGTCTATTCTCACGTTACCAGCAGCAGAAGGTTGATTATTGCTGGCAATCGCCTTAACCACTTCGTCAGGAGTTAGATTATAACTCCTCATCAGTTTGGGATCTACCTTTACTACAATTGTCCGTTGGTTTCCGCCGAAGGGTGGAGGAGAAGATACACCAGAAATATTGGAGAACATCGGACGAATTCTTGACGCTGCATAATCTTGTATCTCATTCAATGACCTAGATTCACTTTCAAAAACTAATTGACCAACCGGTATGGAGCTGGCATCGAATCTCACGACCTGTGGGGGTACTGTGCCTTCTGGCATGTAGGCTTTTGCCCGGTTGATTTGATTGGCGACTTCAGCAGAAGCTTGTGCCATGTCTGTGCCAGGATAAAATTGTAGTTTGATAAGAGATAAGCCCTGTACAGTTTTTACATCGATGTCTTTTATTCCTGATACATATAAAAATTGATCTTGATATTTAGCAGCAATAAATCCATCCATTTGATCCGGTGCCATTCCTCCGTAAGGTTGAGCCACGTAGATGGTAGGTAAGTCAAGCCTTGGAAAGATATCTACAGGAATACTGAATATAGATAGTACCGCAAAAAAAGCGATACCGATAATCGCTACTAATATAGAAATGGGTTGACGTAAAGCGGATCGAATGAGGTTATACATCTTTTGTCTATTGAATGATTATTTTACTTCGTTTGTAAAAAGCGATAAATCTCCTGTAGCTGCTGCTTTCAACAAAAGAGCTCGCCACACGTTGTTATAAGCTACTGTTAAATCTACTTCTGCCCGATTGAGAATAAAGAAATTCTGTGCTACTTCAGGTAACGTTGATAAACCACTTTGGTACCTGGATTGTACTTGGGAGAAAGCATTTCTCGCTGCGGTCAATTGAATAGGAGCTTCTTTTACTTGCTCTTTTGAAAGTGTCAATTGTATGTTGGCATTTTCTAATTCTCTTTTTATTTTGAGTTTTTGTTCGTCGTATTCGTACTGCTTAGCTGTGGCAAAAGAAGCTTCTCTTTGAGAGGCATTTCGGATACGTGGATAATCCATGATATTCCATAAGAAGGAAACACCTACTAAATAATTGTAAGTTTTGTATTGAACACCTGTCCATAAATTTTGGCTGTAGTAGTCTGTGGTATTGGAAATACCAGATCCTCTGCCTATGCCAGCTGCCAATACACGGAGGCTAGGGAAATAGGATTTCATAACAGAGAGAGCTTTTTTACTACCAACATCGACACGACTTTGATACACTCTGAGCAGAGGGTTGTTTTCAAGGATGATATTGGCAGAATCCAGTAAAACAGGTGTGTGACTATAAAAGATCATACTGTCTATCACTATGCTGTCGTTTTCCGAACCGATCAATTCACCTAAATCAATGCGTGCTGATCGTTCATTGCTTCTGCTTTGAAGTAGCAAAATTTTTGTTCTCGATACTTCTGCATTGGCAAAGGAACTGTCTACACCAGGTCGCATGCCTGAATTGGCTGCTGCTGCAATGGTACGTTGTAGAATCTGTGCTCTTTTCAAGTTCTCTTGTTGTACTGTTACTAATTTTTCATAGGTCAATAACAATAGGTAGGTATCGATTACTTTCACTTGTTGTTGAAATATTTGATTTTCATATTCCGCATTTGCCTGATTTTTTTCTGCCTTAGCCAAATTGACATTGGAGCGTATTTTACCGAAAGCAAAAACTGGCCAATTTACAGCAAGTGTAGTATAGCTGCCAAATGAACCGTTATAAATGTTGTCTCCTCTTACACCACCAGAAGTAGGCAATGCATATCCTTCGTTGGGATAAAACGTACCTACCAAACCATTCGCAGAAGCATAGCTGTATTGATCTTGCAACATTAAGGCGGGTAGAAATTCAGATTGTGCAGACTTCACATTTCTCAACGCTCCTTGTTTGTCTGATTCTCTGGCTTTAATGGCTGGATAATTTTTGGTGGCGAGTTCAAGTGCTTTATTTAAATTAAGCTGTAACATATTGTAGGAGTTCAGGTCCTGCCCCATAAGGGCAGGAGTCCTGATCATCAACAACAAATAAAAGATATAGGAAAAGAATAGACCGTTTCTTGACATGGTAGCAGGGGTGTTTTAACTCCTGTTACAAAACAACCATGGTATACTGGATGAATACTGAGTCAGAATTGAACTATAACTGAACTCTTTTCTGGATCTTTTTTGAACTCATGAAATGAACAAGAAAAAATAGGATTCAACCTTAAAAATTTAAAAGGATGGAATGCCAGTTATTGCTGTAAGTATATGAGATCACAATGTTGTTTTGATGACATATTTCACGCACGATAGAAAGTCCCAAACCAAAAGACTGAGAGTTTGATTTTGAAAAGCGTTGAAAAAGTATCAAAGGATCTACCAATAAATGCTCACCCGTGTTGGAGATTTTGAATAGATGGCTGTCTGTTTCAATCGTTATTTTACCGCCATTGACATTGTGTTTGATAGAATTGTTGATCAGGTTTTCAATCAGTATGTCTGCTAGTACTGGATTCATGTTAATCCTAGCCGTTCCTTCCAATTGTTTAATTAAGCTGATGGATTTCGTAAGTAAAATATCTTTGTAATTGAATAATTTATTTTCAATCAATTGGTTTACGTCTATCTCTTCAGTGTGTTCGAATTGACTGTTTTCTATTTTTGCTAATAACCCCAATGCATCATTGAGTTTACCCAGTTTATGGGTAGAGTCATAAGAAGCAGCAAGGTGTTTGTATTGTGTGTCTGTAAGGTTATCAGATTGCATCAATAGTTCAAGTTTGGATTTGATCACCGTTAAAGGTGTTTGTAATTCATGCGATGTGTTTTCTGTAAATTCCTTTAATGAATAAAAATCATTTTTTAGGCGATGAGTCATATCGTCAATTACATTATTTAATTCCTTGAATTCTGTAATGTCAGTCTTTGGAAATGAAATGGTACGTAATTCTTTAAACTGGTATTTTTTTATTTTATCCAGCGTGGTATAAAAAGGTTGCCATATTTTAGTACTTATCAAATGGTTAGCCCAAAATAAGCTGATGAGAAGAATGATGAATAAAATGACAGTAAGTATTAACAGGGCAATTGCAAGGGTTTCACTTTATATCATCAGTCGTCGGACATATATTTTATAATACCGGTCATGGATTTTAGCAGAGAATCCGATTTGCCGATATGTTAAATATTGATGAAGATCTTTGTGATAAATGATCGTATCGGATATGCTTTCGTATGGAAGAATGGGATGGTTCAATACTTTGATATCAATGGTATGTTCAGAAAAATTTTGATACTGAAGTAGACTATCTGACTCATGAAGTTGTTTTAATACGAACTCTTTTCTGCCGTATAGTTTTTCATTGAAGTCTTCTGAAATAACGTGTTTGGTTACATAATAGAAAGAAACTCCGACCAACACGAATATCGTAAAGTATATGCTCAATAGGTAATATGTCTCCTTTACTATAAGTTTCATTATTCTTTGAATCTATATCCAATTCTATTGATGTTTTGCAAATAATCGTTGCCACCTCCAGCAATGATTTTTTTTCTAAGGTTCTTGATTTGAGTATAGAGAAAATCATACGACTCATGATTGTCCTGGAATGTCCCCCATAGGTGTTCGACTATGGCTTGCTTTGATATTACCTTGTTTTGATTGGTGATGAAATAGAGGAGAAGATCATATTCTTTTTTCTTCAGCCTAATCTCTCCTTCGTTTATGAAAACCTGAAAAGTATCCGTTTTGATTTTAATTTCTTTAAAAACTATTTCTTTTTGAGCCAGCTTTTTATGTCGTCGTAAAATAGAATTTACCCGTGCATTTAATTCTGAAAGGTCAAATGGTTTGGCAAGATAATCGTCGGCTCCCAGGTTAAGTCCTTCTACTTTTTGTTCAGCAGCATTTCGTGCAGAAAGAATGATGATGTTAGGCTCTTGTTTCTGTTCTTTTATTTCTTTGATCAAATCCAAACCAGAACCATCAGGCAAACCTATATCCAAAATAAAGCAATCGAATTTTTCAAGAGACATCTTCAATCGTGCTTCTTTTATGTTCAATGCAAAATCACATTGAAATTTTTCTTCCTGAAAATAGTTAATAATAGACTTTAATAGTTCTTCTTCGTCTTCTACAATGAGAATTTTCATAGAAATTGTTTCTGGTAAGCAACTGAAAAAATCTGGAGTAAATCTGTTTGGAATGATTTTTTATCCTATAAATTGCATTCACTCTATTATAGATAGCAAGGTAAACAATCTGAGGAAATTTTTCCTCCCCATTTTATGAACGAAGAAAAAAAAGAAAATATAAGTGATTATTTAGCCAATGAAAGAACCTTTCTGGCTTGGGTTCGAACAAGCATTGGAATCATGGCTTTTGGATTTGTCGTGGTTAAGTTTTCTTTATTCATCAAGCAGATTTCATTGATCTTACAAAATGAACATACTGTTAAAGTCCCTCATACGGGATATTCTGCTGTTTTAGGAATTGTATTGGTGGCGATAGGAGTGTTGACTTTACTGATGTCATTTATTCGCTATAAAAATATCAATAGACAATTAAGAGAAGGAGCTTATCAAAATTCTTCCCTTATGATTACGCTGCTTACAAGTTTGATTTTATTAATCAGTATACTATTAATTGCTTACCTGGTTAAAGCTGCATAATGAAGTCAATTGGCTTTATTAAGTTTACGTTGTAAACTTGTCCAGCCACCACCATTATAAACATTAATAAATCCGTTGGCCTTCAATATGCTTTTTCCGGAAGCACTTCTTATACCGGAGGCACAGCAAGTGATGATGGACTGATCTTTTTTTAATTTTGGTAAACTATTATTCAATTGATCCAATGGGATGTTGATGGCTTCTTTGATATGACCACTGAGGTATTCTCCTTTTGTGCGTACATCAATGATAACAGCTCCATTGCTTACCAAATCAGCATAACTGACAGATGTACCTAAACCCAATGCCTTTTTTATAAAATTAATCATCGTTTATTTATTTTTAATTGAATGTACTACGTCTTTCCATGAACCACCATTTTTACAGTCTATTCCATTTTTTTGTAAAAAGGCTGTCGCTTGTCCGCTTCTGTTGCCACTGGCACAACACAAGATAATAGGAGACCGGTATGATTTGATCTCGTCCAGTTTACTGGGTAATGTGTGCTCAAAGGTATATTAATCGCTTGTGCAACATGGCCCGAAACATATTCGTCAGGATTTCTTACATCTATGATCGTCATAAGATATTTTTTAATGTCTTCTATAAACTGTTGAAAAGCAAACCTCCTATAATGGCTCCATAAATACTGCTATTGATAGGACTAGAGGTAAATGAAACATGTTCCGCTGGCACACCCTATGAAATGATAATAAAGGTATCCTCCAATAGCTCCTATGAAAACACCTAGTATGGTTAAACCATATTTACTGATCATAGGATATTATTTATTAGTGAAAATAAGTTGATCGTTGTATACCACATCCCAGGTAACGGGCATGATCTTCTTCAGCATACTGCTTACTCCACAATATTTTTCTTGCGAATCGGTCACAGCTGCTAGTGTTGCTTCTTTAGAGGAATCTTCTCCTTTGAACAGATATACCAAGTGAATGGATATGTATTGGACCGGAGCAGTTTTACTTAGTTCTCCCGTTACGTTGATGTCAAAGGAAGTGATTTCCTTATGGGCTTTTCGAAGTAGTGCTACAACATCCATTCCTGTACAACCGGATAGAGCAGTCAATACAAAAGGTTTCGGAATAGGAGCTGTGTCTTCTCCTCCGGACTTTTCCGGTGCATCCATGATGACCGTGTGACCGTTGATCAATGCATTGAACTGCATTTTGCCCATCCATTGGGTTTCTACTGTATGTGCCATGGCGTTGTGTGTTGATGTTTAACACAACAAAGGTGAAGGAATAAAAATAGGGATACAGTGACTTTTGTTACAGAAGCGTAATTTTATTTCTGCCGAGCTCTAATTCACCGGCTTCTTCCAGTTGCTTAAGTAAACGGGAAACGACTACACGTGCTGTACCCAATTCATTCGCTAACTGTTCATGGGTAACAGCGATGATCTTAGTTTGATTCAAGTCTGCTTTTTTATGAAGCAAATCGAGCAGTCGTTGGTCAACTTTCTTAAAAGCAACAGCATTCACAACTTCCAACAGTTCTTCAAAGCGTTTGTGGTACATGCGAAAAATATAGTCGAGCCATTCGGGATATTCTTTGATGAGTGAACTTACTTTTTCAATGGGTAAAAATAGTACTTCTAAATCTTCTTCAGCTATAGCTTTGACTTTGCTGGTTTCATGGTGCATGCCACCTAAGAAAGACATGATGCAGCTTTCTCCGGATTTAATGTAATAAAGAAGAATCTCTCGACCGTCGTCTTCTGTACGCAATACTTTTAAGCTACCACTGATGACAATCGGAATGGATTTGATGTGTACATTCTCGTTTAGAATAACATCTCCTTCCTTGAATTTTTTGGCTATACTATATGAAGTAAGCTTTTCTTTGATTTGAGGGGAGGATTTAAATTCTATGATGTTTTCTAATGCACTCATAGTGTAAAGTAACATTATTTTAGATAATATTTTGCTGTTGTAGGTCTATGCGAGATTGGCGGAATTTATTTCTTTTGGCTTGGAAGGATAAGCCTATTTGGTATGAGTGACTAAGTCGAAAGCATGTATAGAAAATTTTGTTATTTTATTCTTAGTTGAAACTTAAACTTTTGGTAATTCAGATCTATAACTTTAACATAACTACGTAATTGGAGACTTTAAAGTAACTATATAGGATTTATTTAGCGAAGTTTGAGTACGCAGATGCATTCCACATGATGCGTATGCGGAAACATATCAACAGGCTGTACTTGTTCGATGTCGTACTTGGTGCTCAGTAATTGTAAGTCGCGCGCCTGTGTAGCGGGATTGCAACTCACATACACGATGCGTGGTGTTGCAAGACGAAGCAATACATCCACTACATCGTTGTGCATGCCTACGCGCGGTGGATCAGTGATGATGACATCCGGTCTTCCATTTTCCTGAATGAAGGCATCCGTAAAAATATCTTTCATGTCACCGGCATAAAACACGGTGTTGTGTATGTTGTTGATGGAGGAGTTAAGCTTGGCATCTTCAATGGCCATCGGTACAGATTCTATACCGACTACTTTTTTCGCTTGATGTGCGACGAAATTGGCAATGGTGCCTGTTCCGGTATACAAATCATACACGGTTTCTGTTCCGGTAAGTTTAGCGAGACTGCGCGTTAACTTATAAAGCTCGTAAGCTTGCGAAGGATTGGTTTGATAAAATGATTTGGGACTGATGCGGAAGGTCAATGCTTCCATGTGTTCTTCGATATAGCCTTTGCCTTTGTACAAGATCAAATCCAGATCGTAAATGCTGTCGTTCTTTTTTAAATTGATGGTATAATAGAGTGTGTTGATTTCAGCGAAAGAAGAAACTAAAAACTGACAGGTTTTCTCGATCCACTCCAGTTCATCTTTTCCAAATTGAACGATCAGCATGAATTCTCCTTGTTGCGTGTTGCGCAAAGTGAGGCCTCTTAAAAATCCTTCGTTTGTTTTCAAGTCATAAAAAGGATACTCCTGCTGAAGCATGAATGTTCTCAATCCGTTGCGGATCGCATTAGACGGCTCTGCCTGATGATGACAATGCTGAATGTCCAGCACTTTATCGAACCTGCCTGGAATGTGAAAGCCGATGGCATTGGGATGAAGTGAGGCGTCTGTATCTATTTCTTTTGCGGTAAACCAGCGTTTGTTGGAAACTGAAAAATCTAATTTGTTGCGGTACCCTTTTTGTATCGCGGAACCAAGTATAGGAGTGACTGCAGGAAGTTCCAGCTTGCCAATGCGCACCAAGGCATCGACCACTTGTTTTTGTTTGTGCTGCAACTGCAAGTCATAAGGAATGTGTTGCAATTTACATCCGCCGCAGATTCCGAAATGTTCGCAAAAAGGAATGGCTCTTTCTTTCGCATAGGAATGAAAAGTAGTGACCTTCGCTTCCGCATAATTTTTATGTGAACGGTATATTTCTAAATCGACCAAATCTCCAGGCGCCGTGAATTCTGAAAAAATAACTTTGTTATCGTATCGGCTGATGCTTTTTCCTTCCGATCCTAAATCTTCGATCAGGACATTATTGATGATTGTGCGCGTGAATTTTTTGCGGGCCATGGGATGTAATTAGAGGATGCAAGTTAAGAAGAATTAGAATAGTTGTCAGTGATCAGTGGTCAGTAATCAGTGAAAAAATCATATGATCGTCGTAACTACTGACGGTCTTGCCCCTAAATCCCCTTCAGGGGATTTAGGGGCAAGACTGTTTGAATAGCATTCAAGACGCAGAATCCTTTGACGAGAGATTCTACGAAGGATAAGATGATCGTAACATATTCTAAAGCCTCTTTATTTTCTCATAAACAATCATTTGGAGGTACTTTTGTCAAAAAAACTACGGAAACTTTTGACATTTTAAAAGTTTCCGTAGTTTTACCCTATGGATCAAGAAATAGAAACAGGAGAACGAATCTTAATTGAAGCGGAACAATTGTTTTTCCGTTACGGCGTGAAGTCCATCACGATGGATGAAATCGCCACGCACTTGGGCATTTCAAAGAAAACCATTTACCAGTTTTATAAGGACAAAAAAGAGTTGGTGTATAAGGTGGTTGAAACCAAAATGGCCAAGCAGGAAACAGAGATGGAAGAGATTGCAGAGAAGGCCATAGACCCGGTGCATGAAATCCTCTTAACCAGTGATTACCTGAAAAAGATTTTTATCAACATGAATCCTTTTCTGTTGGTGGAAGTGCAGAAGTATTACCCAAGAGCTTACGGAATATTTAGTACGCACCGGGACAAGTGCATCTTCAGCAGCATTTTTAATAACATAAAAAAAGGAATCACTCAGGGACTGTACAGGCCAGGCATGGATGTCGATACCATCGCACGATTAAGAATGGTGTGCATTGATGCGGCTTTCAATCCGGATAATTTTCCATTGGCGAAGAAGAACCTGAATGAATTGCAGATGCAATTGATCGAACATTTTCTCTATGGCATTTGCACCTTGAAGGGGCACAAATTAATAAACAAATACAAACAGATTAAAGAGGAAGAATAGTTATGAAAAAAGGATTCATTGTACTGGCGACGTTGTTACTAACGAGCTTTTTGTCAGTGAGCGGGGCTTCGGCCCAGACGACTACTCCATACACGTTGCAACAGTGTATAGATTACGCGCTCCAGAATTATAATGATATTAAAAATGCACAGCTGGATATTCAATCATCCGAAGCGAGAGTGGGTGAAGTAAGGGGTGCCGGTTTACCGAAAGTTTCTGCGAAAGCTTCCGTTACCGATAACCCGGATTTGCCGCGTTCTTATTTTGATGGAGGCAACCCCTTCATTGCTCCTTACATACCGGGTGCGCAGGCGGGAACGGTGTATGCTTTCCCCAACACGTTCCAGGTTAGGTCTTCCGGTGATTTGTCTGCTACGATCTCTCAATTGATTTTCGATGGTTCTTACATCATGGGATTGAAAGCATCTTCTGTTTACAAAGAGTTGGCTACTAAAAGTCTGACGCAAACCAAAATCAATGTAGTAGAAAATGTAACCAAAGCTTTTTACCTGGTGCTGATCAACAATGAGCGTCTGGCTTTGCTCAACTCCAATGTGAATCGTATCGACAGCTTGTTGAAGAATACACGAGGATTACAGAAAGAAGGCTTTGCCGAACAACTGGATGCCGATCGTATAGAAGTAACCAGAAATAATTTGCTGGCGGAACTGACGAAATTCAATCAGCTGAATGAAGTGACAGAATTGTTGCTCAGGTATCAGATGGGAATGCCTTTGACGGATTCACTGACCTTAGTGGGTGATGTGAAAGACATACAGATTGAAGTCATTGATAAAAGTACAGTGGTCAATCCGAAAAACAGGATTGAATACAGTTTATTACAGACTCAACTGGAATTGCAACGTCTCGATTTGAAAAGCAACCAAGCGAAATTTCTTCCATCACTGTCAGGTTTTGCAACCGGTGGTTATAACCGTTCAGACAATAGTGTGCCCAAAGTATTATCCAATCAATGGTACAAGTATTCCATGTGGGGCTTGAACTTAAGCATTCCCCTCATTGACGGTGGAAGCAAAATATACAAAGTGAAGCAGTCGAAGTACGCGTATCAAAAAGCAGAAAACAACCTGAACTTCTTTGCGCAAACGGTAGACCTTCAAGCCAAGCAATCGATGGCCACGTTGAACAATGAAATTGAGAACCTGAAAATTCAAAGAAGAAATTTAGAGTTGGCTACTAAAGTGGTGAGAACGGCTAAGATCAAATACACTTCCGGTACGGCTTCCAACATAGAAGTCATCGAAGCGGAGAATGCGTTCAAAGAATCGCAAACGAATTTCTACAATGCTGTTTACAATACTTTATTAGCAAAAATAGGATACCAAAAATCAACAGGAACATTATATACAGAATAATAATTTTTACTCATATGAAAAAGATAAACCTATTCATCCTCGCCGCCGCCGTTCTATTCTATGCATGTGCTGCTCCCGATAAAAAAGCAGAACTGGCTGAGTTAAGAAAGCAGCGTGAAGAGTTGAACACTCAGATCGCTAAGCTGGAAAAAGAATTGCCAAAAGATACCAGCAAAGAAGGTGCACAGAAAAAAGCCATCGTGATTGCTGCGGACATCGAACCGCAAACCTTCATTCATTACCTGGAGATTCAGGGAAAGGTAGACTCTGATCAAAATGTAAGACTAAGTCCCAAGTCTGGCGGAGTTGTACAAGACGTATTTGTAGAACGTGGACAAACCGTGAGCAAAGGAACGTTATTGGCGCAGATCGATGCCTCAACAATTATTGCAGGGATTAATGAATTGAAAAAATCATTGGAACTCTCTAATGACCTTTATGCGAAACAACAAAGATTATGGGATCAAAAAGTAGGTACAGAAGTACAGTATCTACAAGCAAAGAACCAGAAAGAAGCGTTGGAAAAGAAATTGTCTAGCATGAACGAGCAATATGAATTGACTCGTATCCGTGCACCCTTCAATGGATTGGTAGATGAGATTTATGTAAGAGTGGGTGAAGCCACTGCTCCGGGTGCTCCTGCATTTCGAATTGTCAACAACAGCAGCTTGAAAGCGGTGGCAGAAGTTCCGGAGTCTTATATCTCTACGATTCAAAAAGGAAATGCAGTGACGTTGTTTTTCCCGGATGCGAAGAAAGAGATCCAATCTAAAATTCAAACGGCTGCTGATGTCATTGATCCGGTCAACCGTACATTCAAAATTGAAATGCCTTTGAATGGAGAAGCAAAATCATTGAAGACAAACATGATTGCAATCGTCAACATCAAAGACTATCAAAAAGAAAATGCCATCGTGGTGCCGATCAATGTCGTGCAACGTACCGAAAAAGGAGATTTTATCTACGTGGTAGAAAACAACAAAGCCGTCATGACACCTGTAGAATTAGGTCTTTCCTACAAATCTCAGGTAGAAGTATTGAGTGGATTGAAACAAGGTGATAAGATCATCACGGTGGGATACCAGGACGTAGTAGACGGTCAACCTGTGGTGTTGAAAACAAACTTATAATCGTTCGATTATAACTGTTCTGTTCAACTCATGACTTTTAAACGATATTGAAATGAAAGAATTTAAACTGACCAGCTGGTCTATTGATAATAAAACCAGCATATACGTACTCACGGTAATCATTACCCTTGCCGGTTTGATGGCTTACGTCAACTTACCGAAGGAACAATTTCCGGAGATTGTATTTCCTCAAATGTATGTGAGTACTATTTATCCAGGTACTTCTCCGACTGACATGGAAAATCTTGTGACCAAGCAAATTGAGAAACAGGTAAAATCCATATCAGGTGTAAAAAAAGTAACGAGTAATTCCGTACAGGATTTTTCCAGCATCATCGTCGAGTTCAATACCGATGTAGACGTAGCGGAAGCGAAAGTGAAAGTAAAGGATGCGGTAGACAAAGCAAAGAGCGATTTGCCGACGGATTTACCAGACGATCCGCAGGTGATTGAAATCGACGTGTCGCAAATTCCGATCATGTTTGTACACATCTCTGGTGATTACGAATTGAGCAAACTGAAAAAGTATGCCGATGACATGCAGGACCGCATCGAAGCGTTGCCTGAGATTACACGTGTAGATTTAGTCGGTGCACCGGAACGTGAAATTCAAATCAACGTGGACCGCTACAAGATGGAGGCGGCGGGCATTACTTTGTCTGATGTAGAACGTGCCGTGAAGTATGAAAACATGACGGTCAGCGGAGGCTTGGTGAAAATGGATGAATTGAAAAGATCTGTTTCCATCAAAGGAGAGTTTACCTCTGTTGCTCCAATGAATGACATCGTGTTGAGATCATCCACAGGCGCGAAGGTCTATTTGAAAGATATCTTGGAAGAAGGTGGCGTAAAAGATACTTATGCAGAGAAAGAAAGTTTCGCGCGTTTGAATAAGAAAAATGTAATCACATTGAACGTTATCAAACGCAGTGGAGAAAACCTGATCGGTGCATCCGATAAGATCATCGAACTGGTAGACGACATGAAAACCAATCATTATCCTGCCGGTTTGAACGTGACCATTACAGGTGATCAAAGTGACACGACGAGAACGACCGTAGACGATTTGATCAATACGATCATCATCGGATTTATTTTGGTGGTCATTATTTTGATGTTCTTCATGGGCGCTACCAACGCGATCTTCGTGGGGATGTCTGTGCCATTGTCGATGTTCATTGCCTTCTTGTTATTGCCTTCAATCGGTTTTACCTTGAACATGATTGTGTTGTTTGCCTTCCTGCTTGCACTGGGTATTGTGGTGGATGATGCGATTGTGGTAGTGGAAAACACACACCGTATTTATGACAACGGAAAAGTGCCGATTGTGCAGGCTGCGAAATCAGCGGCGGGTGAAGTATTTCTCCCTGTATTTTCTGGTACGATGACAACGCTTGCTCCCTTTGTGCCTTTGGCCTTCTGGAGCGGTGTGATCGGGAAGTTCATGTTCTTCCTTCCCGTTACATTGATCATCACATTGACCGCTTCTTTGATTGTGGCTTATATCATCAACCCGGTATTTGCTGTAGACTTCATGCAACCGCACGATGAGCATGGGCATAAAAAAATGTCTAAGGGAACGAAAATCACTCTGGTCATCATGGGAGCCATTGCTTTGTTGTTCTACATCAATGCTGCGGTTAGTGGTTCCTCCGGGGCATTTGGTATGGGGAATTTTGTCTTGTTGTTAGTTGGATTGTTTTTGCTGAACAAATATGTGTTGGAAAAAGTGATCAAAAGATTCCAGGATAAAACATGGCCGAGCTTTCAAAACATGTATGTGAACGTATTGGAATGGTGTTTGCAAAAATACAGACCGGTCTGGTTGATGATTGGTACGTTTTGTTTATTGATCTTCTCTTTTGTGTTGACAGGTATCGTACAACCGAAAGTCGTGTTCTTCCCAACAGCAGATCCTAACTTTGTGTACACGTACATTACATTACCCATTGGTACAGATCAGGTGTATACCGATTCGGTCACTTCTATTGTAGAGGATCGTGTAACGAAAGCAGTTTCAATAGACGGTAAACCTAATCCTGCGGTATCTTCCATCATCTCTAACGTAGCCGTGGGAGCCAGTGAAGACCAGGGTGATCTCAGTACGTCTCCGAATAAAGGGAAAGTAACGGTAGCCTTTGTGAAGTATGCCGATCGACACGGTATTTCTTCTGCACAGTATTTAGATAAAGTGAGAGCCGCGGTAAAAGATATTCCGGGTGTACAGATTTCTGTTGATCAGGAAAAAGGCGGACCTCCAACAGGTAAACCGGTGAACATAGAAATCGGTGGTGACGATTACAATGAGCTGATTGCTGTTTCCGAACGCTTGAAAAAATTCATCGATTCGGTAGGCGTGAAAGGCATTGAAGAATTGAAATCAGACGTGTTGAAAAACAAACCGGAAGTGGTGATTGAAATCGATCGTCAACGTGCCAACGCAGAAGGGATCTCTACCGGTCAGGTAGGATCAGACATCCGTAGCGCCTTGTTTGGTAAAGAAGTCTCTAAATTCAGAGATGCCAACGATGAGTACGACATTGAATTGAGATACCGCTACGATCAAAGACATAACATCGATGATTTGCTCAATACTAAAATTACGTTCCGTGACATGAACATGGGTGGTGTGGTTCGTCAGATTCCTTTGTCTTCTGTAGCGACGGTGAGATATGGAGATACCTTCGGAGGGATCAAACGTAAAAATCAAAAACGCGTGGTGACTTTATCTTCCAACGTGTTGAACGATTACAATGCCAACGACATCAACAATGCGATCAAACGTGCGCTGCCGGATTTCAATCTTCCTTCCGGTGTCACGATTGACATGACGGGTGAACAGGAAGAGCAAGCGGAAACAGGCGCGTTCCTGGTGACTGCGCTGATGGTTTCTTTGGGATTGATCTTCCTGATTCTGGTGACACAATTCAACTCGGTGAGTAAACCTGTCATCATCTTATCAGAAATTGTCTTCAGTATCATTGGTGTACTGCTTGGATTCTGTTTGACGGGCATGGCGATTTCCATCATCATGACAGGTATTGGTATCGTTGCACTCGCCGGTATTGTGGTGCGGAATGGTATTCTCTTGGTAGAGTTTATTGAGTATAGAGAAAAAGATGGAGTAGGCGTTTACGATGCGATACTGGAAGCCGGTCGTACCCGTATGACACCGGTATTGATGACGGCATCGGCCACGATGTTGGGTTTGATTCCTTTGGCCGTTGGCTTTAACATCAACTTTGTTAAACTATTTACACACCTTTCTCCGCACATTCACTTTGGTGGAGACAGTGGAGCCTTCTGGGGGCCGTTGGCATGGACGATGATCTTTGGTTTGTTCTTTGCTACTTTCCTGACCTTGGTGTTGGTACCTGTGATGTATTTGTTGGTACATAAATTGAAAGAGAAGTTGGGAATGAAAGTCAATGAAAATAAATCGGTCATGATTGCCGGAGTTAAGGAAAGTGGAAGTAAGGGTGGTTTGATCGATTCTAATTTATAGTTACAATTATGCACGCTATGTCTGTACGGTTCATTGTTATTGGTGTTATCATTCTTACTTTCTTATTATTGGATTGGTATGTGTACCAGGGTGTGAAGGCCCTGGTACTGTCTTCTTCCGATGCAACAAGAAAATGGGTAGGGATTGCTTATTGGGGAGTGACGGTAGTATCCATGTTGATGTTACTTTCTTTCTTACTCATTGGTCCGCAAAACCTGGGTACGACTGCACGATCCTTCATCATCATCTTTGTTTTCAGTAACCTGTTCTTCAAACTGACGTTTACGATTGTCCTTTTATTGGAAGATATATCACGTTTGGTTCGCTGGTTGTATGCCTTAGTTGCTAATCCTGCACCATCGGGAGAAGGCACTGCGATACCGCGTTCACAATTCATTGCTGCACTTGGAATGACATTGGGAGCGATTCCATTTGTATCCATGGTGTATGGTGTGTTGGTCGGTGCGCACGATTACAAAGTGCGGAGAGTGAAAATTGCGTTGAAGAATCTTCCGAAATCTTTTGAAGGATTTAAGATCTTACAATTGTCAGACATACATTCCGGAAGTTTTACCAATCCGGCTTTGGTGCAAAAAGGAATAGACATGGCCATCGCGCAAAAAGCAGATGTGATCTTCTTTACCGGAGACCTGGTCAACAATGTAGCAGATGAAGTAGGAGAGTATCAAAAGATGTTTTCTAAGCTGACTGCGCCAATGGGTGTGTATTCTGTATTGGGCAATCACGATTACGGAGATTACGTGGAATGGCCCACAGCCAGCGCCAAGCGTGACAACCTGGATAAATTGATTGGCATTCACAAAAAGATGGGTTGGGATATTTTGATGAATGAACACCGCATTCTAAAAAGAGGAGAGGATAAAATTGCTGTATTAGGAATAGAAAACTGGGGAGCGAAAGGAAGATTTCCTAAGTATGGTAAAATGAAAGAAGCCGTAAAAGACCTTGAGCCAGTGTCTGTAAAATTATTATTGTCACACGATCCGAGTCATTGGGATGCACAGGTGATTCCTGAGTATGGCGATGTAGATGTCATGTTTGCAGGCCATACACATGGCATGCAATTCGGAGTGGAAGTTGCCGGTATCAAATGGAGTCCGGTGAAGTACATGTACGAACAATGGGGAGGTTTATATCAAAAAGGAAAACAATACCTCTATGTGAACAGAGGCTTTGGTTACATAGGTTTTCCGGGACGTATCGGCATGCCGCCGGAGATTACGGTGGTAGAGTTGGTGAGAGGATAAGAGAGTAATCAGTGATCAGTTGTCAGTGAACAGTAAAAGGGAATGGCGTTTTGAGCTTCATTCCCTTTTTTATTTGTTCTGATTTTTATACGAACCCCCTGCTGGCGCAAGAATATTTCTTGTGCCTGTTATGACATAGAGCATTTGCTCGTGGCAATTTTTATACCTATTGGATTGTTTTTCACACAAACCTCTTTCTTTTCTTTTGCTCACCCAAAAGAAAAGAAATAAAAGAAAAGGGAGCCACGAAAACCAATTGATGAAAGCATTTGTGTATCGGCAAACTTCGTGCAGTTAATTCCTCTCAATGCTTTCATCAATTCGCTCTTTTCGTGGACGCCCAGCGCCCATCGCTGGCACAAGAATATTTCTTGTGCCTATTATGACATAGAGCATTTGCTCGGGGTTATAGTGACAGCAAAGTTGAATTCATTCCCGAGCAAATGCTCTATGTGGTTTTAAGCACCAGCTAAAGCTGGCGCCAGCCGCTCTCCACTTCACATTCACAAACAAAAAATAAATCATATACTAATAAACCAAAATAGTCAAACAACACGACCTAGTCAATGCGTGCCTAATCTTGCTACGCATAACTCATACGCCATCTCACACAAGTCAGCTTTGATGTCTAATTGATAATCGAGTAATTGTAAATCTTTTGTTTCTTCGCTAGAAGCGGGTGGTGTAGCGGCTTGCAAACCTTCTGCATATTGGCGGAGCAGATCCTGAAACCAATCCATTAAATCATCGGGTGAAGAGATGCCTTCAAAGGGTTCATTGTTTAAAAAAACATAATCACAATTTCCTTTTTCGTAAATGGCATAGAGCGGTCCGGAAAGCAGATCATTGATGGCTTCCAGGCTTTTCCATGTTTCCTGTATGCTGCTTGTCAATAATTTTGGACGATGAAAAGCATCCCAAAATAATTCCCTGAATCGTTCTAACGTCATGCGTTTATTGATTTTCAGGTCGTTTTAATAAAAAATGACTGAGTGTAAAATTTTGTGCCATGGTTACGGGTAAAGTCAGGTAACTCAAGATCGTTTCGTCGAAAGGAAGATAAGCACGGAATATTTTTAATAGAACCATACCCGTTACCATCGAGGAAAGATAAATGCTAAAGTAAACGACCAGGTTGCGAATGCTTTTATGACTCTTGAATACAAAAACAGAATTGAGTATAAAAGAAAGAAATAAAGGAATGATATAAGAAGCAACATAAGATACCTGATAGTGCCACTTAAAAACATTGTGAAAGAGATACATCAGCAACATCGAAAATAATGTTGAGATGACACCCACGATGGAAAACCCTGCTAGTTTTTTAAACATGTTTGAGAAATCATTAAACCAGCTCGTAAATTAAGTAAATAGTTTGAGAAACGCTTATCGTACCTCAACCACTTTTGGTCTTAAAACCCTTTTAAATCATATTTTTGATGCTAATTTGTATTATATTAGATTTTCTAATGCATTAAAATTCGATTTATAAAACTCGGTAATGAGTCAGGCAAAAAAGACAAAGATATTAGTGACTGGTGGTGCGGGCTTTATTGGCTCCAATTTAGTAGAGGCATTACTTCAAGACGAACGGGTAGAATTGGTAAGAGTATTGGATGATTTTTCAAATGGTAAAAGAAAAAACCTGGTCCGTTGGGAAAAAGATTCGAGGCTTGAAATAGTAGAAGGCGATATCCGAGATTTTTCAATTTGCAAGCGTGCCAGTGAAGGGATTGATTTGATCTCTCACCAGGCGGCTTTAGGTTCTGTACCAAGATCAGTTAAAGATCCATTGACCACTCATGATGTAAACATCACAGGTACGGCTCATGTGTTTACTGCTGCGAAAGAATCAGGTATCAAAAGAATCGTGTATGCATCGTCTTCTTCTGTGTATGGTGATAGCAAAACATTACCTAAAGAAGAAGAGCATAAAGGCAATTTATTATCTCCTTATGCTTTGTCTAAGTCAGTGGCGGAGCAATATGCCGCAGTGTATGCACGCAATTATGGCATGTCGTTTACCGGCCTGAGGTATTTTAATATCTTTGGTCCGAACCAGGATCCGGAAGGCCCTTATGCGGCAGTCATTCCTTTGTTCTTAAAAGCGATTGTAAATGGAGTACCTCCACAGGTATTTGGAGATGGACAGCAAAGCAGAGATTTTACCTATGTGACCAATGCCGTGCAGGCCAATATAAAAGGATTGTTTGCACCGGACAGCGCTGCAGATGCTCAGGTATATAACATCGCTTGTGGGTATAGGACCACCGTCAATGAATTGTGGAAAGCTTTGCTTGAATTATCCGGTACATCCATGGATCCACTGTACCTGCCGGTGCGACAAGGTGACATAGCGCATAGTTTGGCAGATATTTCAAAGGCAACGTCTGCATTAAACTTTCTGCCGGATACTTCTTTTCAAATTGGATTGAAAAAAACATACGAATGGTTTGTAAACGAATACAAATAAGAACAAACATGTTAAAGAAATTATTTTTGGTTGCATGGTGTGTGGTCTTCATGATCGCCTGCGTGACTCCCAAAAAATTGAGGTACATGTCCGATTTATCTTCGGATTCTGCATCAACAACTGTCTATGATTCTTCAACAACCTACAGATTAAAAAGCGGAGATATATTGTACCTGAAAGTAATCAGTTCCACGGACAGTAAAATGGAATTGTTTAACCAGTCACTCAACAATCAGTCAGGGACTGCGGGGGTACAAACAAGCTTATTGACAGGGAACCTGATCGATGAATACGGGGACATTGAATTACCAATGGTCGGCTTAATCAAGTTGTCGGGCCTGACATTGAAAGAGGCAGAAAAAAAGATCAATGAAAAAATGTCGGAGTACTTGACCTATGTGACTGTCAGTGTAAAACTACTGAGTTTCCGTGTCATGGTCATGGGAGAAGTGGCGAGTCCAGGCATCAAACAAATAGACCGGTCTCATGTTACCATCCTGGAAGCCTTGTCTATGGCAGGCGACATGTCTGATTTGGCGAATCGAAAAAAAGTAAGACTCATCAGAAAAGAAGGAAACCGCAATAAAGTATATACCATAGATATGAGATCGGTGAATATGCTGGCTTCTGAATACTACTACCTGCGTCCGGATGATGTGATTTATGTAGAACCATTACCGTACAAGTCATTGAGAGTAAGTGCCACCACGGTGACATTAGGATTCTCTCTTCTTTCCATTACATTTTCCGTTATCGCTATTCTGAGAAGATAAAAGATGTCGAACACAGATTTAAAAAATGCGTCTCCCGATACGAATGTAAGCACTTCCAATAAGTTTGATTTCTGGTTGTTTCTACATTATTGCTACAAGTATTGGTATTTGTTTATCATTACATTGGGCATTACCTATTCCCTTGGAAAGGCTTACATTCGCTATGCACAGCCGGTATATGCGGTGAATGCCATGATCCTTATCAAAGATGCTGGTAATTATTCCGCTAAAAGTTCCGGACAATTCATGGAAGGATTGGGGATGTTTAAAATGTCGTACAACCTGTACAATGAAATAGAAATTATTAAGTCTTACAGTTTAGTATATAAAGCGGTCAAGGCGCTGGACTTTGAAACCAGTTATTATGTGAGTGGTACCATCAAGACGGGAGAAATTTATCAATCGTCTCCTGTAAAGGTAGTGCTGGATAGTACAGCAGCGACTCAACTGCGTGGTGTTCCTCTTTACATTTATTATGTCAGTGATTCGACGTACAAGATTGTTCGAAAAACGTCATCAGAGAATCCATTTTTATTCTGGCAATCTTCGTCCAGCGTATTGGGTGAATACCATGGGGTGTATGGTAGACAATTGACTACACCAGAGTTTTCATTAACGGTTTATCCTTCGGTATTCTTTTCTGATTTGAAAAAATCTCAGGGCGAATATTATTTTATTGTCAACGATTTATATTCTGTAGCCAGCAGCTATGCTTCTCGATTGACCGTTGTTCAACAGTCCAAGTATTCTTCCTTGGTTTCATTGAGCGTGTCGGGTGGCATGATTGAAAAAGAAATTAACTTTTTAAATAAGTTGACGGATGCCTACATTCAATATGGGTTGGATGAAAAAAATGAAATCACTGTTAATACGATACGCTTCATCGATGACCAGCTGGCCAAGATAACAGATTCACTGACCAATAGCTCCAATCAATTGGAACAGTTTCGTCATAAAGAAAACCTGGTCATGGTAGAAGGTAATGCTGAAAAGGCATACGAAGAATTAGATATGCTGGAAAAACGAAAAGCGGAGATTCAGATTCAAACCAAATACTACCAATACTTATACGATTACATTTCTCAAAACCAGGACTTGAAAAAAGTTGTGGCACCTTCGGCAGTGGGCATTGCAGACATATTGCTGAATCAGTTGGTGGGAGAATTGTATACGTTACAATCGGAACAAACTTCGCTTGCTTTTTCAGCAAAAGAAAAAAACCATACATTCACCGTTTTGGAAATTAAGATCAGGAACACGAAAGAAACCCTGATTGAAAACCTGAATAACCTCATCAAGACTTCCAATATTTATTTGAAGGATAACGAAGAGCGGTTGCAAAAAACATATACGCTGTTGTATAAACTTCCCAAGTCTCAACGCTACCTGGCTGGTCTGCAAAGACAATACAGCGTCAATGAGAAAATATATAATGTATTGTTGGAGAAGAGAACAGAAGCGGGTATAGCAAAGGCATCCAATGTATCGGATAATAAAATTATCAATCAATCTACATTAGGAGGTAAAATATTCCCTAATGAAAGTCTGGTGAATAAGAATGCGATGTTGTATGGAATTTTGATTCCTTTCCTGATCATTGTGTTCATTACGTATTTCAACAGTAAGATTATCAGTAAAGGCATGATCACCAGAAAAACCGATATCCCGATCATCGGTACACTGGGACATTTTGAAGGAAACTCGATCGTCCCCGTGCTCGATTTTCCTAAATCTTCCTTCTCAGAATCGATGCGTGCGATGCGACTGAACCTGCAGTATCTTGCTACACATACGCCAAAGAAAGTAATAGGAGTGACATCAACCATTAGTGGAGAAGGAAAAACATTCTTCGCCTTAAACCTGTCACTTTCTCTGATGCATTCAGGAGTTAAAGTGGTATTGTTAGGTGCTGATTTGAGAAGACCTCGTTTGACGGGCATGCTTAATTTACCGTACGACCGAGGAATTAGTTCCTACATCATTGGTAAGCATACCATCGACGAGATCATTCAGAAAAAATTCATTTCCAATCTGGATATTATTCCGGGAGGTCCTGTTCCGCCTAATCCTTCGGAGTTGATAGAGAATGAAAAGTTTTCTGAGCTGGTTACAGAGTTGAAGCAACGGTATGATTTTGTAGTGATCGATACCTCCCCTGTAGGTCTGGTGGCCGATTACCTGCTCATTGCAAAGCATACCGATATCAACTTATTCATGCTGAGGCATGATTATACAAAAATAGGCATGGTGGAAGATCTCGAAGTCTTCAGAAGAGAAAATGCCATCGCTGCACTGTATCTTGTATACAATGACGTAGAGCAAAATCTGGTCAGGATGGGCACAGGCTATAAATACGGCTATGGTTATGGTACTGGCAAAGGTTATAACTATGGACATACAGGATATTATGCGACCACCAACGACAGCCGTAAAACCATTTTGGGTAGGGTTTTAAGTTTGTTCAAGAAAAAGGAGAACCTGGATGATATGTAGCAAATCATTGGTCTACCGCTAAACTATTTTGCTTCGTTATTGCGCATTCTATCCCTTCTTTTCGCTCACAGAGGCTGCATCAGGCTTTGAGGGTTTCTTTGGGTCGGTATTTAGTGTTTGCCGTTATTTTTTTTTACCGTACTAAAGTGTGTTTTTATCTACATAGAAGTATTTTAAAAGCTAACAGATTTGTAGTAAAGGGGTTTAAAGGTTATATTTGGATAATAAAACGAGCATCTCCTTAATGAAAAGAATACTATTTATTTCGACTTTGGTGTTGGGTTTGGGTTTAACAACGGTTTGGTCTCAGCCGCAACCACCAGATGATCCGGGTGATGTGCCTATTGACGGAGGCTTAAGTTTACTTGTAGCGAGTGGTTTGGGATATGGTGTATATCGCTATAAAAAAGCAAAAAACTCTCAAAAAGACTCTTAGTTAAATTTAACGTCAAAATAGTGAGCCTCTAGAGAGGCTCCTTTTGTTTGGTATGAGTAATCAAAACGAAGAGGATTGGGATCTGATCATAAAACCTCGTACACCTTTCTTTCATTTTGAAATAAAGGAAGTATGGGAATACAGAGACCTGCTTTTACTCATGGTCAAACGAGATCTCACAACCGTCTACAAACAAACCATTCTGGGGCCGCTGTGGTTTATACTGCAACCTATCCTGACTACACTTATTTTCACCTTGATCTTTGGTGAAATTGCCGGATTGCCAACCGGCAAAATGCCAGCCTTACTTTTTTATTTGTCTGGTCTTATCATCTGGAATTATTTTTCAGAGACCTTACTCAGTACTTCGAAAACATTTACTGACAATGCCGCCATCTTCGGGAAGGTCTACTTCCCTCGTCTGATCATGCCTTTGGCGAAAGTGATTTCAGGCTTGCTGAAATTCTTCATTCAATTTGTTTTATTTCTAATGGTGCTGTGGTTCTTTATTTTATTTAAAGGATTACATATTTCTGTTGATGCTTCTTTTTTGCTGATCCCTGTTTTAGTATTGCTCATGGCAGGATTAGGATTGGGTGCTGGTATTGTATTGTCTGCACTCACTACCAAGTACAGAGATCTGATCTTTCTGATTAATTTTGGTGTGCAATTGATGATGTATGCAACGCCTGTTATCATTCCTTTATCTGATGTTCCATCACATTATCAATGGATCATGACCATCAATCCTATGACATCTGTTATTGAAACATTTCGTTATGCCTTTTTGGGTACCGGTACATTGGATGTGTCTGGATTATTATACAGTTTGATCTTTACTACTCTGCTTCTTTTTATAGGAATCATGGTCTTTAATAAAGTGGAGAAATCTTTCATCGATACCGTTTAACTTTACCTGTTACGATTTCTAATCTGATTATGTCTTCCTCACGTTCCGTCATTAAAGTCGAAAAAATGTCCAAGCTCTACAGGCTTGGGCAGGTGAGCACTGGTTCGGTGAGTCATGACCTGAATCGTTGGTGGGCTGGCCTGCGAGGCAAAGAAGATCCTTACCTGAAGATCGGTGAAAAGAACGACCGGTTGAAAAAAGGTGACTCAGAATATGTATGGGCACTGAAGGATATCAATTTCGAAGTGCAGCAAGGTGATATACTTGGTATCATTGGGAAAAATGGAGCAGGTAAATCTACGTTGCTAAAATTACTCAGCCGCACCACATCTCCTACACAAGGCAGCATCAAAGTAAAAGGAAGAATAGCGTCTTTGCTGGAAGTAGGTACAGGCTTTCATCCGGAGTTGACAGGCAGGGAAAATATATTTCTGAACGGCGCTATTTTGGGAATGAACAAAACGGAGATTAAACGGAAGTTTGATCAGATTGTAGATTTCGCCGGAGTAGAACGCTACATTGATACTCCCGTGAAGAGATACAGTTCAGGTATGTATGTACGACTGGCATTTGCAGTAGCTGCTCATTTGGAATCAGAAATTTTAGTCATCGACGAAGTATTGGCGGTTGGAGATCTGGAATTTCAAAAAAAATGTATGGGAAAAATGGGTGATGTGGCAAGTGAAGACGGTAAAACGATTTTGTTTGTAAGCCACAACATGCAAGCCATACAAAAGATGTGCAACAAAGGACTGCTATTGAAAAATGGTTTGTTGAGCAGTCAGGGAAGTATGGATAAAATTATTCAGGAATACCTGAGCGATGCTTCTCCCAACCAGGCAAATGTTGAGATCGACAATGGTCAATCGAAAGAACTGATGCCTGGCTATGCCATGAATATTCAAATCATAGACGAGCAACAACAGTTGATACCAGAAATACCGGTGGGGAAACCCTGGTCTATTAAAGTGCGTTACCAGATTAATACTTCCTTAGAATCATTTGTTTTCGCCATAGGAATAAGTACAGAACTCGATGTTGCCATTCGTACGGTATTCACAGAAGCTCATAAAGTATTACCCGGTCAATATGAAGCGGTATTGAGTTATACAGACATCCTGTTGAGTTCGGGGAAATATAATCTTGCCATCGGACTTTCCAATTATGAAAAAACCTTTGCTTATTACCCTGATGTGGCTTGTGTGTGGATATCTGACATCTCCGATATTCGCAATGAAAAAATTATAAAAACAAAAGCGACAGGCTTGATCATAAATCCTTTGAATATATATGTTACTAAGATATCTTAAGGCGAAGTTGCATCGACTTTTTTATCTGGAAACAGAGCCAATAGTAAAAAAAAGTCCTGAAGGAAGTATACTCATCGGTACTACCGATAAACTTATCCTGGGTCAACAGGTGACATTCGGAGGTGATGTGATATTGTATGCCAATGAAACGATTTCAATTGGTGATCATACGATGGTTGGAATGAATACGATCCTTCATACCACGACACATGATTACAAGGAACACCCGATGTGGCGTTATAGAATTGACAGACCCATTCGTATAGGCCAACATGTTTGGATAGGAACATCTTGTGTGGTATTGGCAGGTGTTATAATCGAAGATTATACGGTAGTGGCGGCTGGATCAGTGGTAGCGGCTAATGTACCCAAAGGAGCCATAGTAGCTGGAACCCCCGCTAGAATCATAGGTTATAGAGACCCTTCTTTCTATAATGGAGCCATGAGTATAAAAGACTTGTCAGAAGCCTTGCCGAAGTCAGAAGGCCATTTGAATAAATGGTGCAAAGATCGTTAACATTACAAATAGAATTACTCATTCCTTATGCTTCGATTATTGTTGG
Source organism: Chitinophagaceae bacterium (assembly GCA_028288365.1). Classification (GTDB taxonomy): domain Bacteria; phylum Bacteroidota; class Bacteroidia; order Cytophagales; family Cytophagaceae; genus JACMQM01. Next base: position 77,392 of record JAQBNU010000068.1, read on the forward strand.
ATAAACTCAACAAGAGACTTAATCCTCTTAGACCGTTGAATGGATCTTTAATAGATGCCGTAGGTTCTTCCAATGAAAACAATCGTGACGTCTGGGTCAAAAAACAATTGACCAATCTGCCTGCCGATTCTTCCTTGCTGGATGCCGGAGCAGGAGAACAACCCTATAAAAAATATTGCAGCCATCTTCATTATGTTTCGCAGGATTTTGCGCAATACAACCCTCAAGAATTGAAGCAAGGATTGCAGATGAAGGAATGGGATTATGGCACGCTGGATATTGTATCCGATGTCGCTGCCATTCCAAGACCTGATGCAAGCTTCGATGTGGTGTTGTGCACAGAAGTCATTGAACATATTGTCAATCCAATAGACGCGATAAAAGAATTTTCCCGTTTGTTAAAACCAGGAGGACAACTTATTTTAACTGCTCCATTTTGCAGCATGACGCATTTTGCACCGTATCATTTTTATTCAGGATACAACCGTTTTTTTTACGAGACCGTTTTGAATAGGGAAGGTTTCGACATCGTAGAAATGTCGGAGAATGGAAATTATTTTGAATACGTTGCGCAGGAATTGAAAAGAGTAAATGCTATTGGTACTAAGTATGCAGACCATGCGCCAAGTGCTGACGTGATCGAAGCTCAGCAAGTGTTATTGGATTATCTGGCTCAATGTTCAACAAAAGATGAGGGATCTAAAGAGTTACTTTTTTTTGGAATGCATGTAAGGGCCATCAAAAAAGATCCGTCGCGTTTATGATCGTTGTCAAGTTACAAGGTGGATTAGGAAATCAGATGTTTCAGTATGCATTGGGAAAAGCCATGGCAAAGATTTATCAAAGTCCGTTTAGCTTAGACCTCGATTTTTTATTGGATCGCACACCGGATAAAGGAGCAGGTTTCGTATTCAGAGAGTATGACCTGGATGTTTTCTCTGTGCATCCCATTATTGCTAAAACAGGACAAGAAGTAAAATATCGTCAGCCTGGTTTTTTTGATCGGCTATCTTCGGGTTTTAAAAAAAGAACGGTTTATAAAGAATCTTTTTTTCAATTTGATCAACGGGTATTATCCGTCAAGCCGGATGTATACTTAGACGGTTACTGGCAGAGCAGCCGCTATTTTGAAACGGTAGAAAAAGAATTGCGTGCAGATTTTACATTTGTACATTCCATTGAAAAAAAATCACAGGAGTTGCACCGTGACATTCTTTTCACAGATTCTATCTGTGTCAATGTAAGGCGTGCAGATTTTCTGACCAGTGGGTTTCATGGAGTATGTGGAATGAATTATTTCGAACCGGCTCTTGAGTACCTGGCCTCTTCACTGGCAAATCCGAAAGCATTTATTTTTTCTGATGATCCGGTATGGTGTGAAGAAAATTTTAAATTGAAAATTCCAACACAGGTTGTTGATCATACACACAAGGGATTTAAATTTTCCAATCAACTGCAATTAATGGCGGCTTGCAAACATTTTGTGATACCGAACAGTACCTTTGCCTGGTGGGCCGTGTGGTTGAGTAATAAAGAAAACAGCAAAGTCATTGCACCTAAAAAATGGTTCAATGACGAGCATATCAATACGAACGATCTTATTCCTGCACACTGGATGAGGTTTGATAATTAAGTGGTATGAAAACATTGATCGTAACAGGTTCCGGAGGATTGATAGGAAGCGAAGTCGTTGCTTTCTTCTCGGCTATGGGCTGGAAAATATATGGCATAGACAATAACATGCGCGCCGATTTTTTCGGGCCTCAGGGTGACACGCGTTGGAACCAACAGCGATTGGTTCATGAATATGCTCGGTTCACTCATGTAGAATTGGACATTAGAGACCGAAGCCAGGTATTGAAATTTTTTGCTTCTATTTCGTATGATGCCATCATTCATGCAGCGGCACAACCCAGTCACGACCTGGCAGCTTCCAGGCCATTTGATGATTTTGATGTGAATGCGGTCGGTACGTTGAATTTGCTCGAAGCCAACAGACAGTTCAATAAAGATGCGGTTTTCATACACATGTCTACGAACAAAGTATACGGAGATGCACCCAATGAAATCCAATTAAAAGAAATGGATAAGCGTTGGGATTATGACGATGCCCAGTATTTAAATGGCATCAAAGAAAATTTCAGAATAGATCAATCCAAGCATTCCTTATTTGGCGCATCGAAAGTAGCTGCCGATATTATGGTACAGGAATATGGTCGTTATTTTCAAATGCCTACCTGTTGCCTGAGAGGTGGCTGCCTGACGGGCCCTAACCATAGCGGTGTGGAGCTGCATGGCTTTTTGAGTTACCTCATCAAATGCAATCTCGAAGGGAAGCTTTACAAAATATTTGGATACAAAGGCAAGCAGGTGCGAGACAATATCCATTCTTTTGATGTGGTCAACTTTATGTATGAGTTCATCAAGGCTCCGCGCCTGGCAGAAGTATATAACATCGGTGGAGGTCGCAACAATTCTATTTCTATACTGGAAGCCTTCGATTTGATCGGTTCTATTTCAGGTAAGAAAATGGAATATGAATACCTGGAAGAAAACAGACAGGGAGATCACATGTGTTACATCTCTGATCTTTCAAAAATGAAATCACACTATACGGCCTGGGACATTACCAAAGATTTGCCGACTACTTTTCAGGAAATTCACAACGCCTGGACGACTAAACTTAAACGCTAATAGATCTGATGTCTGCTCCGATTTTATCTGTCATCATGCCGGTATACAATGCTGAAAAGTATGTACACGAAGCGATTGATGGTATATTGAAGCAAAGCTTCACCGATTTTGAATTTCTGATCTACAACGATTGTAGCACAGATAGCAGCAGGGAAATCATTCTTTCGTTTCAAGATCCAAGAATTCAATTGTTCGATAGTCCTGTTAACACAGGGTATGTGAAACACCTCAACGATGGACTAAAGCAGGCAAAGGGTAAATACATTGCACGCATGGATGCTGACGATGTTTCGTTGCACCAGCGTTTTGAAAAGCAGGTTGAATTTCTGGAGCAACACGAAGAGGTTGGCGTCTGTGGTTCCTGGATTGAATTTATAGGATACAAAGAAGGAATAGTCAATTATCCTGCTGATCATATCGACATCATCACACATTTTTTTTTATTCGGAAATGCAGTGGCGCATCCGGCTGCTATGATGAGAAGATCTGTGTTGGAATCTCTTCATCTCTCTTACAATCGGTCTTTAGAACCGGCAGAAGATTATGATTTATGGAGCCGTATGTCATTGGTTACTCAATTGCATAACATACCTGAAGTATTGGTACAGTACCGTGTACACGACAACAATGAAAGCATCGTCAAGAAAATTAAACAGGATAAAGCCGTAGCCTTTATTCGCGAAGAGATTATAGCACGGCATGTTCATCATCATTCTGCTACCATCAAAGCCTTTATCTTCAATCAGCCACAAGCGAAAAATTTAGGTTCAAAAGAGTTGACGGAATTGACAGCGTATGTAAAGACTGTACTGGCATCGGGAGGTTATAACAACCGTTGGGTAAAAATTACACTGACCAATCGTTTCGTGGCCTGGTGTAAGTATGCTAAACTTTCAGGATTCACTAAAATGAGGCATTACCTCGCCTTTCCCTCGCCTTTTTTTTCCGTTAGGATCTGTTTATCTTTATTGATGAATAGACAATAGCTTCGATGTCACTTGTAGATGCTCCGTTGGTTTCTGTCATAATGCCTGCTTACAATGTGGAAGCTTATATCACGCAAGCTATTCAGTCTGTATTAACGCAAACCTATACCCATTTTGAATTACTGATCTCCGATGATGGATCTACTGATCAGACGTCTGCTCTTTTGTTGGAGCAAAAAGATTCACGTATCGTTTTACTTGAAAATAATCGTAACCTGGGATATGTAGACAACATGAATGTATTGTTGAAAGCAGCGAAAGGGAAATACATTGTCATTCAGGATGCGGATGACTACTGTGATAAAAACAGATTGCAAGTCCTGGTCAATTTTTTAGAAAGCCATACTGACTTATCGATGGTAGGATCTTGCTATGTAAAAGTAGACGATGAGGGAAAAGAAGAACGAGTGTCTGTTCCTGTAAATAAAGAAGAGATACAGCAATCTTTTGCTCGTCTGGATGATCCTCTGCCGGTATTGAATGGATCTACTTTATTTCATAGAAAAATTATTGATGACGGTATTTTATTTCGTCACTTGCATTATACCCGCCGAGGACAAGATGATGACTGGTTGTTCAGGGTGTCAGAAAAATTTCAGATCGGCAACGTGGATCAGTATTTATACCATTACCGTTCCAATAGCTCTTCCATGACGTTGAATCCGTCGTTGGTAGATTACCGCAGCCTCTTTGCCGGAGATTATGTACGCTTTCTGAAGAGTTACAGAACCAGGCAGGGTATAGATGTACTGGAACAAAAAAAATATTCTCTAATCGAAGCTTTTTTTGCTGAAAAGAAAAGAACGCTTACTCAGGAAGAACCAGCATATCTTGAATTGTACATCGCTCATAAATACCTGGGACAAAAAGAAAAGAAACAGACCCTGAAGTGGCTTTTGAAAGCCTTGCTTAAAGATCCGACTAATGGATACATCTGGAAGAAAATCGTATCGGTGTTTTTAAAAGAAAAAAGCAAATCATGATTCTTTTTTCCATAGTTATACCCACATACAACAGAGCCGCATTCATCGGTAAAGCGATAGATAGTGTGCTGGCGCAAACGTATGCCCATTGGGAACTGATTATTATAGACGATGCATCTTCTGATCCTACACAAGATATCGTAGGAAAATATCTTGATCCCCGGATTAAGTATTACCGCAATGAAACCAATATGGAAAGATCGGCTTCGAGAAACAGAGGTATAACACTTTCAACAGGTGATTACATTTGTTTTCTGGATAGTGACGATTACTACTACGGCCATCACCTGGAAACGCTCTATCAAAAGATCCAGGCATTGAGTCAACCGGTTGCCTTGATTCATACCTCAGCCGTAGTGGTAAATGCCAAGGATGTAGTGCTGAAAGAGCTGAAGTATTTTTATACAGATTTTAAAGAGAAAATAGAAGCTGTTTTGAATGAGCATATTCTCATTCACACGGTAGGTATCCATCGGAATATTTTGCAGCAGTTTAAATTTGATACACAGTTGGCCGTGAATGAAGATGTCTACCTCTTCGCACAAATTGCTGCGGCATATCCTGTTGTACACATAGCAGAATGTACCGTTGCCTGGGTACATCATGGGGACAATACGACACATCAAGTAAATGATCATTTGACCGTGCAACTGAAAGCCACTCAAAAAATATTTGCCAATCCACTCATTGCTCCATTGGTATCGGCGGCCTTTAAGAAAAAAAAATACTTTGATTTGTATTCTCAGCTGGTGTACTTCTATGCTTCTAACCGGAAACATACTAAGTCTGTCTTGTATTTTCTAAGAGGAATACAAGTCGCCCCATTTCATAAGCAAAATAAAAATAATCTACTGAATGTGATTTACCATTTACCCGGAGGAAACGGAATTAAGAAAATAGTGCGTTGGTTTAAATAATTTTCATCACATGTTTGTCTATGTCATTGTATTCTAAACTCAATTCTTTACTTACTGAATTATTCGGTAAGCAGTTGACATGGATCATACTGCTCTGCGCATTGCTCGTTCCTTTTTTTGTGCTTGCTCTTTTTAACCATCCATGCGGCGATGATTTTTGTTACGCGCATTCTGTAAGAGTCAATTCTTTTTGGGAGATGCAATCGTATTGGTATAACAATGCCAATGGAAGATATTCAGCTACTTTTTTTATTACCTTAAATCCTTTGATGGTAGGGTCTGTATTAGGCTATAAAATGGTCATGTTATGTCTACTGATCGTGTATGTTTTCGTTACAGTGTTTGTTGTAAAATTCATGTTGGGTAAAAAAAATATTGACCTGTCGGTATTGGCAATTACGTTTTTTATTCTGTTTGTCTATATTCTTAAAATGCCTTCCGTTGTAGAAGGTTTCTATTGGCTGGCTGCTGTAATGACCTACCAGTTGGCAACTGTTTCTGTGATGCTGCTATTACTCGTGTTGAGCCGTATGAAAAAAGAAACACACAACATGCTTTTGATAGCAGTGGCCATGGTGCTCTGTCTCATCATCAGTGGATCCAACGAACCGGTGATGTTGATGTTGTTGTATTTATTAATTGTGTTGTCGTCGTTTACCTGGATTACGTCAAGGAAAATACCTGCTTATTATTATGTGTTAATTGTCGTTACTGTTATTGGCATTCTATCTGTTGTGCTTGCTCCTGGTAATAGCGTGAGGTCTTCTTTCTTTGAAGGAAACAAACAATTGGTGCATTCCCTCATCATGGCTTCGGTAGTCAGCATACAACATCTGGTCTTATGGTTGCCGGATGTCTTGCTGATGACCTTGTTATTTATTCCTTTTATGAAAGAATGCGTGGCACCGGGTTTCACAGAGAAAAAGGTTCCTATATGGTTACTCTTGTTATATCCATTTTTTATGATCGGAATTTTATTCATTGGCTTTTTTCCTGCACAATGGGGAATGAATGGATTGCCACCGCCTCGGTCGCTGGATGAAATTTATTTTTTATTTTTATTGGCTTACTTGTATTATGTGATGTTGCTCATGACGTATGTGAAGCAAGAAGCAAGCCTGCCTGTTATTCCTTTGTATGTGAAATGTATTGTAGCATTTGTTTTATTTACACATGTGTCTATGAAAAATAACATTCGTACGGCTTACATGGATATCTTGTCGGGTCGTGTGGTATCCTATGAAAGACAGATGAACAGGAGGTATGAGCAAATCGGTCAATCAAAAAATGGAGATGTTTCTGTTTCTCCCATCGTATTGCCTCCTTCGAGTGTATTTTTGGATGATATAGAAACATCTACAGACGATTGGAAAAACGTTTGTACCTCAGATTATTTTCAAGTGAAATCTTTGAAAATCAGTCAGCCGATTCATGAGTAAAGAAAAACTAAAAGTTACGATTTGCAGCCACGATGGCAAGGATTACTTTGGCGGTCCTTACGAATGGGTGAAGCGTTTTGGCCTTGCACTGCGAGAGGCAGGAGTGGACGTTTCTTTTTTGTTTTTCAGTGACCATCAGGCCTCTTCTTCTTCCACTTACCTTTATTTGAAGGAGCAAGGATTTGACTGCCGGCTTTTACCTCATCATTCTTTATCTCAATACCACGACAATACGGAAGACCGTGTGAAATGGTGCTTGCAACAAGTCAAACAAAATCCTCCGGATATTTTTATTGCCAATTCAGTATTGCCTGCTTTGTTCGCGAGCCGATGGATCAGGCAAGCAGGTATACCTGTGATCGGTGTATTGCATACAGACGATGTGCGTCATGAATGGTTGTTCGAAGAATTCATCAGTGGGTCAAGAGAATTTTGTATCAACGCATTAGTTTGTGTATCGGAATTGCTTCGTGAAAAAGTGGCACCTTTCAATGCCTGGGATATTTCGTTGGAAGTCATCTCATGCGGTACACCTTTGCCAACCCAACAAAAAATAAAAGAGGCATCACCATTAAAAATTGTGTATGCAGGAAAATTAACGGAAGAGGCCAAACAAATTTCTTTATTGACGAAAGCATTCTGTCGCGTGGTAAACGAAGTAGAAGGCGTCGAAGCCTATCTGTATGGCGATGGACCTGCTAAAAATGATGTGCTCGCTATTCTTGAGAAAGAAGATCCTGGGCATCGTGTGCATTACGAAGGATTTGTGCCAAGCACAGAGATTCAGGAGAAGCTGTCGGATAAACATGTCATTGTATTGTTGTCGGATTATGAAGGGCTACCCATCATCCTGATGGAAGCCATGGCTTGTGGCTTGGTTCCGGTATGTTTGAATATTAGAAGCGGTATTCCAGAATTGGTGAAGCCAGAAGAAACCGGTCTTTTGGTAAACGATCGCGGAGATGATTTTATTCGAGCCATTAAAAGATTGGAAAACGATTCGAACTTGCTGCAAAAAATATCTGCACAAGCGCTACAAGAGGTGAATAGACACCATGCGATGCCTGTTACCGTTGATAAGTGGCTACTGCTGATGCACAGATTGGCTAAAAACGCAAACAAAAAAACAATAGAACGACCTGACCGTATCATTCTTCCTGTCGTCAATAAACACCTGGAAGGAATGGATGAAAGAAAAGATTCGTTGAGCCATTACCTGAAAAAACAATGGCTGAGAATAAGGAGGAAGAGATTTTAAAACATGTTGCACCACTTTTGTTTTGGGATGAGCGTTTTTTGTTGGGCAAGTATTTCCCAATCTTTTGCTTATCCGACGAATCTTGTAGAGCGGTATTTAAACAGAACGTTTTAGCAGGTATAAAATGGTCTGTCACCTTCTTAATTCTCTCTTAATTGTGTATTTTTAGCTTTGCTTTATTTAGAAAAAGATCAATAGAACGTTTAAGGGACGATGTGTGGAATTACGGCTATTTTAAATTTCGGTGAGCTTCAGGCTCATTGTTTAATCGATGCTAGTTCCATCGTTGCACACAGAGGACCCGATGACGAAGGCTTTTTATTGTGGAATCCTGGAGGAATTTTTCAGCGTTTTTCAAGTACAGATACGGCAGCTCATAGCATTGATCGTTACCAGTTGACTCCTCTCTCCGAAAAAGAAAGCAATTGGAAAGTTGGTTTTGCACACAGGCGTTTATCCATCCTGGATCTTAGTCCTGGCGGTCACCAGCCCATGTGTGAGGAGGAACGTTTTGCGTTGACTTACAACGGGGAAATTTTCAATTACCTGGAAATTAAAAGTGACCTGGAAAAGATGGGTTATGTTTTTAAAACAACTTCTGATACAGAGGTCATCTTGAAAGCATGGAAACAATGGGGCATAAAATGCTTATCAAGATTCAACGGCATGTTTGCCTTTGTGTTGCTGGACAAACGAACTCAAAAACTCTACGCGGTACGTGATCGCTTTGGCGTCAAACCACTTTATTATACCACAACCTCTTCCTATACAGCATTCACCTCAGAGGTCAAGCAACTTCGTGTACTACCCAATTATCATTTTGTGTTGAACCGACAGATCGCTTACGACTTTCTTCGTTATTCTATGTTGGATCATGATGTAGAAACATTTGAAGAAGGAATCCTGCAAGTGGCTCCCGGACATTATATTGAAATAGATCTTCAAACCAATCAACAAACGTCACATCGTTGGTATAAACTGAAACCAGTGAAGTGGAAAGGTACAGATCAGGAAGCGATTGCGCGTTTTTATGCGTTGTTAAAAGACAGTGTACGCCTTCGTATGCGCTCAGATGTGCCGGTAGGTTCTGCCTTGAGTGGAGGATTGGATTCCTCTACCATTGTCAATTTGATGCGTGATGTATTGAGCGAGGAACAATTGGATGAACATCCGATTCAAACAGTGACCTCGTGTAGTAAGTATAAAGAATTTGATGAATGGGAATATGCGGAAGCAGCCATTCAACAGGTGAAGGCAACGTCACATCAGATCTATCCGACGTTTGAAAAAATGCGCAACGATTTGGACCGTTTGCTTTGGCACATGGATTATCCGTTTGGTTCAACTTCTCAATTTAGTCAGTGGTGTGTATTTGAAGAAGCCAAGCGAAATGGATTGCCGGTGATGATCAATGGTCAGGGTGCCGACGAACAGTTGGCCGGTTATGGAGGCAACGACATGTCACTGTACATTGGCCTGCTGAAAAAAGGATATGTAATTGAATTGTGGAAAGAAACAAAAGCCTATAAAGCATACAACGGGAAGTGGCCAGTGGCTTTTATGGCAGGTGCTGTACAACATTTCATACCGAATGTTTTGATGAATCTATTGCCAGATCGTTACAGGGTGTTCAAGCAATATCCTTCGCCTTGGTTAAAACACAGCGACTTGAAAAAAAGATTCCGTTGGCCAAATAGTTTAAATGAAAGTTTGAAAAAACAAGTTACACAATATCCACTCCCTTCGCTGTTGCGCTACGAAGATAGAAACTCCATGGCTTTCTCTGTAGAATCAAGAGTTCCGTTTATGGATCATCGATTGATAGAGTTTACATTGGGACTTCCTGAAAATCTTGTCTATCGTAGAGGAGAGCGCAAGTATATTTTGAGACAGGCATTCAGAGGAATTGTACCGGATAAAATTATTCAGCGGAAAGATAAGATGGGATTTGTTTCTGCAGAAGAACGCTGGTTAAAAGAAGAAGGAATAAAATGGTTTGAAGAGCAAATCAGTCGTGCCGAAGAAACCACTGCCAATTTTGTAAACGGATCGGAAGCCATGATTTTCCTGAAAGAAATGCAAAGTGGAGCGAGGGCATTTGATTTTGATCCATGGAAAATTATATGTTTCTCTTTGTGGTTGAAATCTATTTCTCGCATAAACAATAAAGCGTAATACTCTATAAAAATTGATCACATGAAAGTTGCCATCGGCACACAAACTTTTCTTCCTTACACGCAATCCTGGATATACCGTCAGATGAAGGATTCCAAAGCGAACATCGCGTTGGTGATCTGTAATCAAAAAGAAAACCTGAACGAGTTTCCATTTGAGCGCATCGATGTGATTCCTGACAGAAGTTTGTTGCTGCGCAAAATTACCTACAAATTAAAACCCATTCTTAAATATTTCCCTTTCTACGTTTCTGCTCAAAAATGGTCCGGTTATTTCCAATCGCTGAAGAATCATAAGATTGAATTGTTGCATGTACATTTTGGTATCATGGCAGTAGAACTGATGGGTGTTTGCAAAGCGCTGAAGATACCATTGGTTGTGACCTTTCATGGATTTGACATTACAGCAGCAGTAAAGAGAGACCCTTCTTATCATCGAGCCTTGCTTACTTTGTTTCATGAAATGTCAATGGGTATTGTCATCTCACATGAAATGAAAGGACGGTTGATGGCATTGGGATGCGCAGAACATAAATTGCGTGTATCGTATTTAGGAATTCCTTTAGAAGAATTTAGATACACAGATCGGACCTCTCATCAGGGAACTGTGAAATTTTTTCATGCTGGTAGATTGTCCGGTACAAAGGGTGTTCCGGATCTTGTCCGTTCTTTTTCATTGGCCTTCAAAAAAGAAGATCAGGTAGAACTGATCATTGTTGGAGATGGAGAAGAAAAACCTCAGGTTTTGAAAGCCATACAAGAATCACCAGTGAGAGATAAAATAAAGTTTCTTGGCAAAATCAGCAACGAGGAATTGACGCAGTACAGAAGAGATTGTGATGTATTTGTATTAAATTGTCGTACGCCCTCTTCTGGTGATAAAGAAGGTTTACCGATTGCTTTGCTGGAAGCATCCTGTACGGGATTACCTATTGTCACCACCCGGCATTCAGGTATTGCGGAAGGCGTGTTGCACGAGCGCACCGGTTTATTGGTAGATGAATATGACAATAAGGCACTGTCCTCTGTCCTGCAAAAGATGATGGATAAAAATAGTCGATTGCAGTACGGAAAGCAGGGACGAGAGTGGATGGAAAATACTTTCGATTTGGTGAAGTGCAACGATGTCTTGTACGAGTTGTACGAAGAAGCCTTCACCCTCTTTACTCCTAAAAAAAACAAATAAGAGCGTTCACGTTGCACGGTCTATAGATCCATATGAGTTTGCCCGAACATAATCTAAATGTAGCCTTGTACGTTGATGACTTTCTGCCCTATACACACGGGTGGATCTATCGTCAGGTGAGTGATCCTGTCACTCATGTGAGAACCGTGCTGTGCAATGTTCGTTCAGAAGAAAAAACATTCCCTTTTATTCGTTGTGTAGAAAGTTCTTCTTCGGAACGTTGGAAAGAATACATCCGAGGGAGATTTTGGTTTGCCTTTAAATACATGGACTCTCGTTTGAGTGCAGTAAATAAAAATAAATTCAAAGAAGAACTCGTTGCACAAAACATCAACCTGGTGCATGCGCATTTTGGAACCAATGGTGTGTTGATTGCACCACTTTGTATAGAACTGGAAATCCCACTGGTCGTAACCTTTCACGGTTTTGATATTTCTTCTGCACCACTCAGATGGCCGGCATACCGTAAAAAACTTTCTTTATTATTCCATCAATTGACATACGCCATCGCTATTTCGGAAGAGATGGCTGAGCGTTTGGCAGACCTGGGTTGTCCCAGAGAAAAAATCAAAGTGTCTTATCTTGGCGTCCCAGTGGAAGAGTTTCCTGTAGTGGATCGTTCCGCACGCCAAACACCGTTGGTGTTTTTGCATGCAGGAAGATTGACAGCAAAAAAAGGAGTTCCTGATTTAGTCAAAGCATTTGCGGAAGCCTTTGTACATCCTGGAGAAGCAGAACTGTGGATTGCTGGAGATGGAGAAGAAAAAAGTCAGGTGGAGAACACGATTGAAAGGTGTAATCCCTCTTGCGTGGTGAAATTATTGGGACGTTTGTCCGAGGAAGAATTGCAGAAAGCAAGAAGTGAAGCAGACGTATTTGTGATCAATTGTAGAACAGATGAAGCAGGCACGAAAGAAGGTCTGCCTATTTCTATTTTAGAAGCGAGCAGCACCGGAATGCCTGTTATCAGCACGTGGCATGCGGGTATACCGGAAGCCGTACAGCATACTGTTTCAGGACTGTTAGTGGCAGAGTATGATCATTTGTCATTGGTACAAGCCATGCGTAAGATGCTGGATGCGGAGTACCGTTTACAAATGGGGAAGCAGGCCAGTGAATACATGAAAATAAAATTTGCCTTACAAGAGTGCAATAAAAAATTAAAGTCGCTTTATCATTCAGCTTTGCTCAATCATTGATCATGGATATCGTAACAGGTGGTTTAGGTTTTATTGGGAATGAACTGATCAGACAGCTTCAACGGGCGGGAAGACAGGTGGCGATTGTCGACAATGAAAACAGGGTAGCGCCTCAGCTGGATGACATAGCTGAGGTACCGCGTTACCGTGTCGACATTACGGATGTGCAGACGCTAGAAGAAGTGATGGCGTCACTCCAACCGGAACGTGTGTTTCATTTGGCAGCCATTCATTATATACCAGAGTGCAACGCTCAACCCGAGCGAACCTTACGCACCAATGTAGAAGGAACGTTATCTGTATTGAACGCAGCTGCTCGTAACCAGTGTAAACATTTTATCTTCGCCTCTACAGGTGCCGTATACCATGATGCACCGCAAGCGCTGACGGAAGGAGATTCGATTAAGCCCGTAGACATTTACGGTTGGAGCAAATGGTTTGCCGAAGAACTTTGTCGCTGGAAGTCGGGTAAGATGCCCGTTACGATCTGTCGTTTATTCAATAACATTGGCTTGCGAGAAACCAATGCGCATATTGTTCCGGAAATTATTCATCAATTGAAAAATGGAAACAGAACATTGCAATTGGGTAACATTGCTCCGATCAGAGATTATATTTCTACTCAGGATACCGCACAGGCTTTCATTAGACTGGGTGACAGAGAACATACAGGATGTGAAACGTTTAATGTAGCCACTGGAAAAGGTGCGTCTGTAAAAGAATTGATTGATTGCATGTCACTGATTCTTCAGGAAGAAATAAACGTAACAACGGATCCCTCCCGTTTTAGAGAAGCCGATAAAGCCGTACAACTGGCAGATATTTCAAAATTGAAATCCACCTTGCACTGGGAGCCTGCATTGGAAATGAAAGAGGTGTTGGTTGAACTGATGAAATTTGAAGGACTGATTTCTTAAGCTCTGACACAAGAACATACATCCATGAGTAAAGGTACGGTACTGATTTTTGCATACGAATGTTATCCTTACAACAGGTTGGGATCTTCTATAGGTGCACAGCGTCCCTACCAGTTTGCCCGCAACCTGGCAGAGTTGGGCTGGAAAGTCATTGTGTTGTGTTGCGATCATACTCAGCGACGCACGCTTGATCCCAAAGAGCTGGAGCAAAATGTAAACACACTATTTCGGACACAACACGAAAGAATAAAAGAAGAGAATTTCTCCATCGTGGCTTTGCCTTCTCTCACGTTTCATAATTGGGTTGATCGCATTTGGTTTCATTCTGTTGAACAAGGTCCTGGTGGTACATACGTAGGAAAACCTTTTCCTTATTCCATCATCAGAAAAGTGGCAACGGTATACAATCAGTTGGTATATGGTGATTACTCGATGTCCTGGAAGCCGGTAGCAGAAAGGTTTACAGAGCTCTTGTTAAAAGATAGTAAAGTCGATGTCATGATTGGCGAACATAGTCCTGATGCCGGCATTGTGCTTGCTGATGCGTTTTTCCGTCGGTACAACATACCATGGGTGGCAGATTTTAGAGATCCTATATTGTGGCCCTTTAAAGGATGGTTTAAAACATTATATAAACCAATAGTTAAGAAAATAGTGCGTTCAGCAAGCGCTACGATTAGTGTCAATTCCTACTGGACATCACTGGATCAATTGCTGTTTGATAAACCCGCGTATACCATTGTGAATGGCTACGATCATGAATTGTTTGCCAGCATACCAGCACATCTTTTCCCTGCTTTTACTGTTTCCTATTTCGGATCGTATAATCCACAATTTCAGGACATACAACCTTCATTGGATGCCTTTGCAGCCTGGTTGAAAAAAAACAATTATCCTTCGGATGGCATTTTGTTTTACAGAGGACTTTCTGATCAGGAATTTTTAAAGTACTGTGAAATGGCAGGCATTCCTGCTGCGCATCTCGATGTAAAAGGATATGTGGAACGAAAGGAAACGATCGCTTACATGAAGGGAAGTGCTGTCTTGCTGATCTATGCTGTTGCTTTGTATAAAGTCAAAAACATCTACGAAGAAAAAGGACTTTATCCCGGGAAAGTATTTGAATACATCGGTGCAGGCACGCCTATTTTAGCCATCCCTTCTGATGAGGGTTTACTGGCTTCTTTGATTCACGATCAGAAAAAAGGACGCTCTACTTCATCTCCCGAAGAAGCAGTATTATTCCTGCAAGAAGAATATCAAAAATGGAAAAATAATGAACCAGCCAAACGATCTGCCGCAACAGATATAGGTCTTTATTCCAGGCAGGTTCAGGCTGCACAGCTGAACCTTATATTAACAGAGATCAGAGATCTGAAATCAGAGATCTGATCATCTGTTTTTTTTATTTTGATCTCTCATCTCTGAATTCTGATCTCTCCTTTATAAGAAGTTTTACGTATATTTATAGGTAAATAGTATGCTCATAACATGTGCGGTATAGCCTTTATTATTGGTGGAGAGAAAAAGACAGCATTTGATTTTGCTGAGCGTGCCAATCGTTTGTTGCAGCATCGTGGCCCTGACGGCCAGGGAATTTTTCAGGATGAATACATCACTTTAGCACATAGAAGACTTGCTATCATAGATCTCAGTGATGCCGGTGCGCAACCCATGCACAGCAGTGACCAGCGTTATGTCATTGTGCACAATGGTGAAATATACAATCACCGCGAATTAAGAACACAATTTCTTCCAGATACCCGTTTTGCCGGACACTCCGATACTGAAACATTATTGGCTTTATACGCTCAGCTCGGCGAAACCATGCTCCAGCATTTAGTGGGCATGTGGGCTTTCGCTATTTGGGATACCGTGAAACAAACCGTTTTTATTTCACGCGACAGGTATGGACAGAAGCCGCTCTATTATAGAAAAGCGACTGATGGCACCTTGCGCTTTGCCAGTGAAATCAAGCCCTTGCTGGAAGAAGGAGAACGTCCGTCGATGAATGAAACAGCTGTGGTGGAATACCTTGCTTTAGGTAATTATGGTCATTTAGGTCCACATACATTTTTTAAAGAGATCTTTCAATTCAAACCAGGACACTATGCCACGATCGGGGTAAATGAAAAAGACTTTCATGAAACAGCCTATTGGTCTTTGCCATTTGTAAGAGAACAGGATAAAGTACCGTTTGATGAACAACAACAAGATAAATTAAAAGTGATCATAGAGGAAGCCGTACGCAGCCAACTCTTATCTGACGTTACTGTGGGGGCCACACTTTCTGGAGGCATTGATTCTTCTATCGTCGTGGGTGCGATGTCCATGTCAACAGATAACATCATTCCTGTATTCACCGCACAAAGCAAAGGCAGTAAATGGGATGAATCAGTCTACGTACGTGCAGTAGAAACGAAGTGGGGAAGTGATAAGGTCAACGTACACTGGAAAGAATTAAATAACACACAGCTCTCTCTGAGTCTGCCGCATTATATTGCGGTGCAAGAAGAACCCTTTGGCGATCCTTCCATCATGGCACATGGATTTCTAATGGACATGGCAAAAGAAAACAAAGTCAAAGTAGTATTGGGAGGACAAGGTGCAGACGAATTATTCTTTGGATACGGAAGTTTGATTTCTCCTTTGCTTAGTCAAGGTCTTCGCAGAGGAAAATTATTTTGGGTGAAAAATAATTTAAACAAAATGAATCTTCCTCTATCAGAAATAGGAAGAGTATTGTTAAGTGCTTTCGCTCCTAAACTAGAACAGGCATTCAGAAAAAGATCACGTCGCAAGAGACGAAGTTTTATAGCGCAGAAGGTATTGAGCAAAGTAGATGATCGACTGGTGCAACTGGCTAAGCCATCGGACTTCTACAGTGTGTGGAATGAATCGGTATACGGTGTACATCTTCCACATCTTGTTCATTACGATGATCGCAATGGCATGTCGCATTCTATTGAAGGACGTATGCCTTTTTTAGACCATCGCATTGCCGAGCATGTGGCGCACATTCAATCACATACTTTTTTAATGGATGGCAAAAGTAAAAGCATTTTGCGCATGGCCTGCTCTTCACTTATCCCACAGAAGATTTTAGAAAGAAGAGATAAAATCGGTTTCTATACACCGCTTCATGACATGTTGAAGAATGATATTTCATGGATCGAAAATACACTTTGTTCTTTTAAAGACATCGATACATTCATTGTGACAGAAGTCTGGAAAGAAGACGTTGCTTTTTATAAAGGCGAAGGGGAATCAATGGAAAGAGCATTGAGGCTTTGGAGGATCTTGTCTTTTGTAGTTTGGGTCAATACATTTCATATCCATACAGATCAGGTATGATGAGAATAATGAAAATAAAACCTAACTTCAATCAGTGACACCGTATACTAAACCATATTATTTTCTTTACTCTTTACCGATCGCTTTGTGGGGGTATTTTAATGACCTGCCACTTGCCATTGTTTTAGGAGAAGTGTTTTTTGCCTTGTTATGTATCTATACCGATTACAGTAAAGGGTCGAAAGAAATTAATTTCATTACAGTTTATTCTGTTTTTACGTTGGTGTATTGCTACGGTAATTATAAAGTAATCAGCAGCATTGGCACGCCGGATGAATTACTCTACGATTACTACCTGATCAAGGAAAATATGGCGGAAGGATTGTTTTTTACTTACCTCGCCAATGTATCCTGTGTATTGGGCTTTTATTATTACATGACAAAAATTAAAAAGCCCATCGGTCCTATTTACACAATGAACATTGAGCTCAAAAAGAAACAGATTAATTACATCAATAACATTGTTACCGCGATCAATGTCATCATGCTGGCGGGTAATGTTCCTTATGCTACTATCTTTCCTTTTCTTATCACCGCTTTATTTTTTCTGACCCGTTACGCATTCAAGAATGATGACAAGTGGCTCATCAGCATGTGTATCACGAATACTTTTATCTTATCTATCAACGGACTGTTGTTTGATTACCTGCGTATGTCTACCATTGGTCCGTCCATTGCTTTTGTGATCGCGGCTTTTTTTGGTAAGGAAACAATTGAAGGGTTATTCAAAAAAACAATGTATCCTATTTATGGATTATTGATTGCTACGGTATTGATCTTTTCTTTTATGGGAAAGATTAGAAACAAAGTATCTGGTTATGAAAAGCTGACTAGTGTAGTAGAAGAGTTGAATAAAACGATACTCGAAGAAAATGTTGAGATAGAAGATGAAACAGGAGAAGAGGAAGAAAGCTTTGAAGCAAGAGTAAGTAATATCAATCAGACGACTCAGGTCGTGAGAGTGGTGGAGGAAGATGGCTTTTATCATGGAGAGAGTATGGCTTACCTGAGTTATGCTTTTATCCCCAGAGCGCTATGGAAAGATAAACCGGTTATCGCACAAGGCGTCTGGTTTGCCTTGCGCATTGGTAAAGCTTATGTACACGAAGGCGGAGCGGCCAATAACTCCATCAATATGACATCAGCAGGGGAGCTTTACCTCAACTTTGGTCTGGCGGGTGTCATCGTCGGTATGTTCATCATTGGAGGTTTAGCCGCTTACATGTGGCTGATATCGGGCTTTGCTGACAGTGCCAACAATGTTTTAGGAGGAATGTTCGGTTTGTATTTGTTTTACCTCGCTACCTCTACATTTGGTGTCGATTTGCAATTTCTGGTGACTATGATTTCTTATTTTTGCCTGTTCGAATTGGCCAATTACCTGTATCTTTATTTTTACAAAAGCCAAGTAAAAAACAATGAGTAAAATACTTTGTGTCGGTCCACAATGGAGAGGAAGCAATGCCGCAGCATTGTTTAAAGCCTTTTCGCGCCTGGGTTATATGGTGGATGTAGTGGATGAAAATTACTACATTAACCTCAGCAATAAAATGTGGTTGACCAAAGTAATCGACAACGTGTTCTTTCGCCAGCACAGCCTGGAATTTAACAAGGCCATTGTCGACGCAGCAGAGTTGGTAAAACCTGACTTGATTTTGGTATACAAAGGAGCTTTCGTATGGCCCGCTACGCTGCATCAATTAAAAAAAATCGCACCGATCGTCAATATGTATCCTGACGTGAGTTTCAGGACACATGGGAAATACCTTCCGCAAACATTACCACTTTATGATTGGATCTTCACGACCAAAACATTTGGATTGGAGGATATGAAAAATCAACTGCGCATCAGTAGGGCTTCTTTTGTTCCCCACGGTTTTGATCCTGACATTCATCATCCGGGTCTTCTCGATGAAAAAATAAAAAAAGAATTAGCCTGTGATGTTTCTTTTATCGGTACACATTCTTTACGAAAAGAAAATTATTTATCCGCTCTACAAGCAGCTATTCCAGAGCTAAACCTGAAGATCTGGGGAAATGGATGGTCAAGATCTACTGCCTCCAATTTAACATTGGCTATACAACACAAAGAAGTATTGGGAGATGTATATGCTTTAGCCATTCAATCTTCTAAAATAAACCTGGGTATATTATCGGAAAAAGTAGGTGGTGCTTCAAGCGGTGATTTGATTACGTCACGTACGTTTCATATTCCTGCATCCGGCGGATTCATGCTGCATCAGCGTACGGAAGAATCGGTTTTGTATTATGAAGAAGGGAAAGAAGCAGCGTTTTTTGATGGACAAGAAGAACTCATTGAAAAAGTGAAATACTACCTGAACCACGAAGCAGAAAGAGCAGAGGTACTGCAACAAGGAAGACAAAGAGCTTTAGCGGAACATTCCATTGATCAGCGCGCGCAAACCATCCTTCAACACTTGAAAGGTCTCTCTTTATTGGCTTAAGATAAAATGAAAGTTACGTATTACTTCAGGTCGCAACGAAAAGGAGTGTTCAGCATTGAAGTGCTGTTTGCCAGAATCATTGCGGCGTTGGGGAATAAAGTGATTTCTCAAAAAATATACGTAAATCTTCGTAACGTTTTCACGACGTGGTGGAGCGTCCTTTTTCAATCGACCGATGTACACCACATCACTGGCGATATCAATTATGTGGCATTGGGTCTGAAAGGAAAAAAAACAATACTCACTGTTCATGACATCGGACATTATGCATTGACGCTGCAAGGTTGGAAGAAAACAGTATATAAAAAACTATGGCTGGACTGGCCACTGAAAAAGGTAGCATGCATCACGACGGTATCGGAATTTTCCAGACAACAATTGATCACAACGTTTCGCTTGGATCCTGCAAAAATTAAAGTGGTGTATAATCCTTTTCCTACGCACTATTACCGCAGCGATAAAGAAGTATTATCTCCCGTCCCTAAAATTTTGCAGATTGGCTCAGGCACGCATAAAAATTTGAGTCGCTTAATGGAAGCCGTAAAAGGAATATCCTGTGAACTGCTGTTGGTACGTAGCTATGATGAAGGTATTGACTGTACATTGAAAGAAATGGGAATCGCCTGCAACTGGTATTTTAATCTCGCTGACGAAGAAATATATGCATTGTATGTAAAAAGCGATTTGGTATTCTTTGCTTCTACCTATGAAGGATTTGGTATGCCTATCGTTGAAGCGCAAGCGACAGGTAGAGCCGTCATTACGTCTAACTTAGCTTCTATGGCTGAAGTAGGAGGAGAAGGTGTGTACCTTGTTGATCCGTATAATGTAGAAGAAATCAGACAAGCCATTGTGACATTGTGCACCGATCATACTTACAGAAGAACATTGATCGAAAAAGGATTTCAAAATAGATGCCGTTTTGAATCTTCTGTCATCGCACAGCAATACCTGGATTTGTATCATCATGTACTCAAAAAAAATCAATGATATGGTATTGGGTATAGAAGCATCAAATATTTTGGCAGGTGGAGGAATCGTTCATTTAAAAGAATTATTGGGAAACGCTAAACCTCGTGATCATGATTTTGAACAGGTCATTGTGTGGGCTCCGCAAACAACACTCGATCAATTGCCGGAAAGAGATTGGTTGCAAAAGCAAACTCATCCATGGTTGAACAAATCTATTGTCTTTCGTTTGTTGTGGTTGAAATTTATTTTTCCCTCTGTTGCAAAAAAAACGATTGATGTACTTTTTTCTCCAGGAGCAAATGCAGTCAATTTTTTTCCTTTAGTTACCATGTGTCAAAATTTATTGCCTTTCGATGCTGCGGAAAATAAATTGTATGGATTATCCTGGATGCGCATTCGTTTATTTCTTTTGAAGTATACACAACTAAAAGTATTTAAACAGGCACAGGGAATTATTTTTTTGACACCCAGTAGTCTTCGTTATATTCCAAAAAGATTGAACATTGAAAATAAGGCACACGTGATTCCTCATGGCATTAATTCCGTGTTTTATCATGACACTTCGCTCAAAAGATTGAATATTCCGATCAAGTTGTTATATGTCTCGATTGTTGACGTATACAAACATCAATCGATCGTAGCAGATGCTGCGCTGAATTTGATTCAAAAGGGCTACAACCTCCAATTGACGTTGGTTGGAGGCCAGTATGCACCAGCAATGAAGAAGTTAAATAAAGTGTTAACCTTACATGCAGACCTGGCTCATAAAATAACTTACAAGCAAACTGTACCGTATGAAGAGTTGGCAGCTATATACCGAGCAGCAGATATCTTTGTATTTGCTTCAAGTTGTGAAACATTTAGTCTAGTTTTACTAGAAGCGATGTCTTCTGGATTGCCAATAGCCTGTTCAGAAAGAGATACATTGAAAGATACACTGGGTGATGCTGGTGTTTATTTTGATCCCTACAACAAAGAATCCATAATGATAGCCATTGAAAATTTGATCAACGATAATGAGTTAAGAATAAGCTTGAGTAGTAAAGCATATACGAAAGCTTTAACTTATTCATGGTCTCAATGCGCAGATCGCACTTTTCAATACTTATCAAAAATAGCAAAAGAAAATAGCAACAGTTAGCTGATATGTGTGGAATAGCAGGTATAGTGGATTATATAAACCCGATCGATGAAGCATTACTTCATCGCATGAATGCGCGTATGGCACATCGTGGGCCAGACGACTCCGGTATATATAAACACCAGTCTACGGGTTTTGCTCATCATCGCTTATCTATCCTTGACTTATCTCGCAATGGGCATCAACCCATGATTTCCAATTGTGGCAATTATGTCATTGTCTTCAATGGTGAGATTTACAATCACAAAGAAATAAGAAATACCATCGCGCATAAATATGCTTTTCAATCGCAAAGCGATACAGAAACATTGTTATATGCGTTTATAGAATACGGCGAACAGTTGTTTTCAAAGCTAAATGGTATTTTCTCCATTGCCATATTGGATCAAAGGAAGGACGAGCTTTACCTGGTTAGAGATCAATATGGTGTCAAGCCTTTATACTATTACCAAAAAGACAAAGTAGTTCTCTTTGCCTCAGAGCTCAAGTCCATGCTGGAGTACAAGAGCTTTGACCGCAGTGTAGATTATGCGGCGTTAGTCAATTACATTAATTTTTTATGGAGTCCGGGAGAGAAAACGCCTTTTCTTCATGTAAGAAAATTACTTCCTGGTCATTACATTAAATTAAGTACGACACGTCCGGATCGTTTTTCCATCGTGCAGTATTACGATATTCCTTTCACCGGTATTTATAGTAAGTTGTCGGAAGAAGAGCAGGTGTTTGGATTGCAGCAACGATTGGAAAAAGCAGTAGAACGTCAGCTTCAATCAGATGTTCCGGTCGGATTTTTCTTATCGGGTGGTATAGACTCCAGCGCTATATTGGCGATGGCTAAAAAGCTATATCCCAAAGAACGATTTCCCTGTTATACAATAGACTCTGGAGAAGACCGCTACGAAGGATTTTCAAGTGATTTATATTATGCCAAAAAAGTAGCGGAGCACTTGAACGTCCCGTTAAAAATAATCAGAGCAGATGTAGACATGATAAGCCATTTTGATCAAATGATTTATCACCTGGATGAACCTCAGGCGGATGCCGCTCCTCTTAATGTATTGGAGATTAGTAAAGCGGCATCGCTAGATGGTGTAAAAGTATTGTTGGGTGGAACTGGTGGAGACGATTTGTTTTCAGGATATAGAAGACATCAGGCATTGAATTACGAACCGCTGTTTCAATTGGTT
>JAQBNU010000080.1 GCA_028288365.1 Chitinophagaceae bacterium
GATTAATTAACTAAATCTATAAATTTGATAACGACCCATTACTACGTATGAACTCAACTTCTTCGCCAGCAAAATAGGTGGTCAGTTTGCTCCGGCACGGTATGGTCAGTTTCACCGGCATATCCACTTCAGGACGAGATACACACAAGCAATACACTTAAAGAATTAGATCAAATATTAGATTTATTGAAAGATGTTAAACAAGGAATTTCAGATCTAACAATTTCGACGTCTCATCTGGAAACATTTACAGGTGAAGAAACAGTTTATCACATTGACAAAATAGAAACTGAAAGAGCTTTTGGTAAATACGTAACAGAATTATCAAAAATATTAAGATTATTGGAGTTTATATGTGATAAAACTGAATCTTATAAATTTGAAAGAAGAGACGAACAAGTGATTTTTGAGAAAATAGATTTAATCTATGATGAACATTTCAGCAAAGAGGTTGAAAAAATAAAAGCTAATCCATATCCAGATAATTTAGACATCGAACTTAGGTTAAGATTCATCGAAACTTATTCTAGAAGAGTATCAAAATATCACAAAGGCTTTATTGATCGAGAGCTGGTTAGTATTGACAAAGATGGAAAAGTAGATAAAGCTGTCAAAGCTTATGATAGATTTAAACTAAAAATGCGTTTGAAAGCATACGGATTTTCAATTTTAAAACTTATTATAATTTTAACATTTTGTTATTTCTATCTATGGCTAATAATTGGTTTTTTAAAATTCTGCATATCAATCTTCAACTAGCGTTTAATTACAATCATTTCTAGCATACTGTGATTCATCAAGTGTCTCGCTCGAGGATTCCATAGCTAACGCTTCTTTAACATCGCTTATCCACCACCTCCCCCTCAAACGCAATCAAATTAAACATCTCCCGCATGCGGCTTCGGACGCGGTTGCCGTAGTACATTTCTATTTCTTGTGCGGTGAGGTTGGTGCTGAGGTGCGTGGTGATTTTTTGCGACACGAATAGATCGTAACGACTCAGGAGTATTTCCCCCATGACGTTGCATTCGTTGCCGTAGTACTTGAGGTTGCTTTCGGTGCCCAGGTCGTCGAAGTAATAAGTCAAGGGTGTACTGCGCTTTGCCGTGTGTGCCGAATACTTTGGAATGACTTCGTATCCTTCTTTGATGAATTCAAAACTAATGTCCCGGCAAGAACGGATGGCGTAACGGTTGCAGCGCGGTTGAAACTCGTTGAGCAAACGCATGAGCGACGTCTTGCCGCAACCGATGGGACCGGAAAGTAAGAGTCCCTTATTGAGGTGGATGTTGTATTTCTTTGCGCGCTCTTCGTCGCGGATGATGTAGACAAGTAGTTTGTAAATGACTTCGTAATCGCTCGCGTGGATGCGGAAGTGATCGCCGAAGAGTTCCTTTCCTTTGCTGTTGAAAAAAGCGATGCACTCTTCGAAATCGTAATGGATGTGTACGGTGGCTTCTTTTTTTTCTTTACAGCGGCTCGGAATAGTTTTTGTCGTTGCTGCTGTGTAACCTTCCTGCGGAAGGAGTTGTTGTATGGTTTTTTGTATCGTTTCCATGTGAGATAAATTGTGTGTTTAACATCCATTTTCTGGCCGCGGCCCGCCAATTTTTGATGTAAGTTTTTCCGCAATTCCACTCTTTTATTTCGTAGTGGTGAAAGAACTTTTCGGCCTCTTTGGGAGGAAATTTTTCTTCTTTGAAAAAAATCTTCACTTCTTCGAGCGAGGGTGCAGAGCTGTTTACTCCCTGTTTGTGTTTGTTATCGTTTGTATAAGGTAGCGTTACAGGGACTGTTACAGCAGCTGTAACACTAGTGGTACAATCACTTTTACAGACACTGTGATCAAAATTGTAAAACTCTACCCTCGTGCCTCGCGCGGGATTGTGCGAAGTTTTGTAGTGGATGTATTCCCAATCATTTAATTCGCGCATGCAACGGATATAGGTGCTGTTGGAACGGATCTTCGCCGCCTGCATGATTTCTTCCCGCACGATGTGCAAGGGGTTCATAAAATGCAGGCGGTTCCAGACCTGGAACAAGGCGGTGTACAAAGCAATGTGTGCAGGCGAGAGTCGCTCGTCCTCGTAGAAGCGCTCCATGACGCCGTTGAAGTGTTTGATGTAATTGACCGAGGCTTTCATCCCTTGCGTTTTTTATTCTTCTCCAGCATGTGTTGTATGTCTTCGTAGCAGTAAAAGAGGATGCCCCCTACTTTAGCAAAAGGCAAAGCTCCGCTAACCCGCAGGTGTTGCAGTGTACCGGGCGAGATGCCCAGCAGCTCCCGCACTTCATGAGACTTTAACCAATCTCTTTGTTTGGAGAGGTGAATGATTTCTGAAAGTTCTTCCAGCAATTCGTCCAGCAGTTCCGTTTTGAATTTGTCGAGTTCTTCTCTGGTGATGATTTCTATGGCCATGAGTTTTTCTAAAAATTTGATGAGGAGCAAAGAGAGGGATTGGTGTGTTAAAAAAATAGTGGTGAATGGTGGGTGGGTTTGTTGTTACCACCCTTCTTGCCCCTAAATCCCGCTAATTAGCGGGACTGACAGTATGGAGTATGGAGCGCGAGTAGAGAGGAATGAACACTCAATACTAACACTCCAAACTCTAGCGTAAAGCATGGTGCGGTGGGCGTCCACGAAAAGAGCGAATTGCAGTAGACATCGTTAGGAATTAACTACGTGTAATTTGCCAATACTCTAATGTCTACTGCAATTGGTTTTCGTGGCGCCCTTTTTTCCCGAAGCCTCGGGATTTCTTTTATTTTGGGCAGCGCCAAAGAAAAGAAAGAGGCCAGTGCGAAGAAGAAAGTATTTCTTTAACAAACTGCCTTGCCCCTAAATCCCCTAAAGGGGACTTAGGGGCCAGACAGTTTGTTATTAAAAACGCATACTCACCATCACCCAGCATCAACAAGTCTCTTGCTAAGTTTTTGCAATATCGTTTTCAACGATTCGTTTGCTTTGTCTTCAATGTTGTAATACTTGTTTTGCAAACTGCCGAGGGAGATTTCTTCTGTGCGTTTGGATTTGAAGGATCGGCTGATGACGTGCAGGATGTCTCCTTGCACTTTGTTGGTGAGGATGCCTTCGTTGTAGAGGAGTTTCAGCAGTGCGGCTGTTTGCGCCACGGAGAGGGAGGTTTCTATTTTCTTTTCCGTGAACAAAGGCAATTGATTGGGAATAGCATTCTTCACACTCTTCTTGTGTTGTTTGATTGTTTTCTTCAGCCATTGCATCAGCATACTTTTAAGAGACGGAAAATCTTTGCCAAACGCTGCCGTGCCTACCATAGGAATTTTATGGATATGGTATAGATGCTTGGTGAGCAGGCTGATTTTTTTCAGGTCGTCGGTTTCACTTTCTAGTTCACCCGTCATTTTCCCAATGACGTACTCGTAATACAACAGGTGGTTGTAATTGTGTAGCAACAGGAAATCAGCGATGCCTTGTTCGTCATACCCTGCGGCTTTCCAGCGTTGGTGGAGTTTGGCGATGTACCTCGCCGTGTACACACTATACCCTTCCGGACTGTCCATAAAAAACAAAGGCGATAGCGCAAGCAGCAATTCAGGATCGAGGGTGAAGAAGAATTTATTGCGGATTTCCCACAACGCAAATTTATCCTGCTCCTTGCGGATGCCCCTCAAGGACATGGGCAAGGCATCGTCGAGGTAGGAATAGAAATAGGTTTCCAAATAAAACAACACTTCGTCGCAGGCTTCCTGCAAGGCTTCCACTTGTTTGTATTCGTTGAGCGCAATCTGCTGATGGCGGATGTGCAACGTCACTTCTTCTTTGGAACGCAAACCGTAGGACGTTTGACGGATGTCCTGTATGGTAGCTTCTGCAAGGCTCGGGCTTTGCTGTTGTTGCTGAAGGTATTCGTCAAATAGCTGGAGGTTGAATTTCACGGGAATGAAAAATTAAAAAATAATATTCTTGTATAGCTTTTTTCTAGATGATTGTCTTCTTCTTCGTACCACCCTCTTTCTTTTCTTTTGCTCGCCCAAAATAAAAGAAATCCCGAGGCTTCGGGAAAAAAGGCGCCACGAAAAAAAATTACAATAGACATTAGAGTATTGGCAAATGATACGTAGTTAATTCCTAACGATGTCTATTGCAATTCACTCTTTTCGTGGACATCAGCCGCACCATGCCTTATCGTTAAAGTCTATAGAAAAAAATAGACATAGAGTATTTCTAAAAAATAGATTGCAATTAAACCAGTTTGTTTGAAAAAAAACAAACCGAATATTCTTGTCTAAACAGGTTTGCTTGTAAGTATTTTTTTATTTCCCATGCAGGAGTTAACTTGATGTTATCACTTACCTCTTTAACACAATATACTATGTGGTGGATATATGCTTTGCTTTCTGCAGTCTTTGCTGCGTTGACAGCGGTCTTTGCTAAAATAGGCATCAAACAAGTGAACAGTGATCTGGCCACGGCTATACGAACGGTGGTGATTTTATTGGTGGCCTGGGCCATTGTATTGGCGCGTAAAGAATTATCTGGGATGACTTCGCTCACGAAATGGAACCTCACCTTTCTGATCTTGTCGGGATTGACAACGGGTTTGTCCTGGATCTTTTATTTCAAAGCGTTGCAAATCGGTAAGGTCTCGCAGGTAGCACCGGTCGATAAGTTGAGCGTGGCCCTGACCATTTTATTGTCTGTTCTTTTTTTAGGAGAAGTACTGACCTGGAAAACCGCCGTGGGTGCGGTGTTGATCGTAGCGGGTACAGTGGTCATCATTTTATGAGAGATCAGAAATCTGAGATCAGAGAAGAGAAGCTACAGATGGAAAACTGATTTCTGATTTCTGATTTCTGATTTCTGATTTCTGATTTTTAAATATCGTATTTACTGAGTTTACCTCCTTTGTAAATGTATACTTCATAATAGTGTTTGTTGACACCGTATACTTCTTCCAGGATGTAATGATCTGATCCGGCTGTCATCTTCAAGACGGCTTGTTGCTTGTCGTTGGGTAAGTCAGCCAGTTTGATGCCGTATTCTATTTCCAGGCTTCCATCGTCGTATTCCAGATCGATTTCAAACGTACTTTTTTTCCATTGCATTTTTGTATCTATGCCATCTTCCACGGGTTGGTAAGAAAGGCTGAGTTGATTTTGATGGACAAGATTAGCCGACGCATTCCAGGACATGGCCAGACCGGATAACACCATGGCGGAGTATCCGATTTTCTGAAACAGGTTTTCACTGAGGTATGGTAATATTTTTTTGATGCTGATAGAAGATAAAATGGCGGCCAGGGCCACTAGTCCACCGAACTGCATCACTTTCATGGTCAGCAAACCGAAGGAAGCATAAAGGAAGAGTTTGATCAGGTGCAACAACAATTCATTGGCCGCACGTGTGGCTACAATTTCTTCTTTGCTCAATCCGTAACGCAAATAAAAACGGTTGAACAAAAGTCCCACCGCTCCGGTGAGCCCGGAAACAAAGCCCGCAGTGAGTCCGATGAGAGACAAAGCAAACTTCGGCATGTGTGAGGAAGCAGAAACTGTTTTCTGTTTTTGAAAAATCAACGTCAGGTTAGACAATAAGAACAAACCCAATAACAGTTCCAGGTAAAGAGGATTAATATAGGTCAGCATCCAGGCCCCAAGCCACACAGCAGGAATGGCGGGCGGTACAAACCAGATGACAATTTCCCAACGGATGTTACGGAAGAACGTCACGATTCTGGAAATGGAACTGGAAGCGGTACCGATGGACAAAGCCGCCGGTACTTGCGCACCGGGTAATATCCAACCTAACAAAGGAATCAGGATGAAACTTGCTCCTCCCCCACATACCGCACTTAGCGCAAAGGCTAAGAGTGCACCCACAAATAAAATCACTCCGGATACAATCATTTCTTTTTTATGCTTTAACGAAGATAGTTTTTGTTTCTATATAACATGTGAATCTGTAATATTTTTGGAATGTGTCCATCTACATCATCATGGTGTATTTCTATACAAAAAAAAAGGACCTTACTTTCCAGCAAGGTCCTTTCAAAAGATTGTTTGAAGTATTAATGTTGGTTACCACTGCCATCAGTTGGGTATGCACCCAAATCCACGTTAGGCAATGTAACAGTTGCTTTCAAGTATGGATCGGTAATGCCTTGCGTAGCATTCAACGGAGCAAATCCTGTAAAGCCTGCGCCTATGGCCGGAGAGCCAGATGACAGGTGGAAGTTGTAACTGCCGACATAGTTGTACAAACTCATCACGCCTGTAACAGGAAGTGGGAAGTTGACAAACTTAGGATTGTTTTGACCAATCAATGCAGGTGCGTTATACGTTTCTCCCAATGTATAGCTGTTCGGGTATCCAGGATAGAACGTAGCCGGATTAGGGATATCGTGTGCATTCGGTTTGGTGATGTGCGTAGGAGGATAGATAGAGTTTACTACTGCAAGACTGTCTCCATAATTCAAGTTATAACCATAGAAACAATGAGCCGTATCTGCAATCACGTTTTCCAAAATACGGAAACCTGTTTTGCTGTTGACCAGGATGTTGTTGTATGACATTCCTTTTGCACCTTCTTCGTAATCTACGTTAGCGCCTCTGTCCGGATCCACGCTTCTGTAACCACCAGATATGTAGGTATTGTTGTACATGTTGATGTTGCATTGTGCAGAACCGTATGCACCTTTGTTAGACGCTTTTGTACCACCTTTTGCAGTACCGATGATCAGGTTATAGGCCATGTCTCCTACTGTTGCATTTTTAGCATTGAAGGCATCACCGTCGTTGTAAGCAATTTTTTCTGCGGTGTTTCTCATGATATGAATTTTACCACCGTTGATTCTGGCGCAATCTGTAGTAGATCCATAGAACCATGAATCTTCAATGATCAAGTTGCCATTTGCATTTTGGAAGAAAATCACAAACAAATCTTTTCCTGCGGTGTAACCCGTTGGAGGATTAGTTGAACTTGCTGTACCACCGGCGAAATCAAGGTGTGTCCATTTCAAATCCAATAAAGGACATGTGACGTCGCATTGGATTCCTCCCCATAGTTTTCCTGATGGCATCAAGCCTGGATCTGTATTGGGATTTTGCGGTGTGTTTAATTTGTAATTGGCAGGATGAGCGTAAGCATCCACACCCGTGATCCAGTTTGGATTGCCTTGTGTTCCCAGTGATACAAAAGAACCTTTTACGATCAATTGTGCGGCTGGATTCAATGATAATAATTTCACACCGCTTTGCATGACCAAGGTGTCACCCGCATTGATAGTAACTGGTGTGGCAAAGTAATAGGTCTTATTGGCTAGCATCGTACCTTTCACGCTACCTGATAAGGTATCGCTTGAAACGGCTTGTCCCACCTTGTATTCCGGTGTAGAGATGCTGGCATCATCCGACTTTTTTTTGCAGGATGAGAAGGAAAGCACGAGTAGTGCCAGTGTTCCTAAGTAGATTTTTCTTTTCATTTTTTTAATTGTTAGAGGTAAGTAGACGTTTGTAGATTTGGTAGTTTAAAATTTAAAGTTTGAAGCGTAAACCGGCAATAAAAGACTGGCCGTAATAATCTTTTTGTACTGTGACCTTACTGTCGCTGCTTTGATCAGACAAGGCGAACTTGCCGGTCTTGTAAATATTGGGTTGCAGGATGTCGACGATGACCGGTGTGTTTAAGATGTTGTTGACTTTGCAGTACAACGTAAAATACTTGAAGAGTCTTTTTTCCACAGAGAAATCCAATTGGGACGTGGCTCTTTGCCAGTAATCGAGATCCTGATAGGGAGAGACAAAAACAATTTTTCTACCGGTGTACACAAAAGCCAGCTGAAGATCCAGTCCCAATTTTTTATCTTTATACAAAAGAGAAAGGTTACCAATGTTTGCCGACTGCCCTTGCAGTGGACGGGTTTGCGAGCGGGTTTCCAGGTTGTAAGAAGTGTTGTAGTATAGTTTATCAGTTGTGATGGAAGAATTGGTATGCGTATAGTTTCCAGACACACCAAACTTACCTACGTATTTCACCAAGGCCAGCTCCAGCCCATAATTGGTGGCTGTTCCAAAGTTATCCGGTCTTAAGGTAGCGCTGGATGTACCGGTAAAATTCACTGCACTCTCTATCGGATTGTAAATATTTTTGTAGAACACACCGACCAGTAACTGATCCAATCCTTTGGGAAAATATTCGTAACGTACATCGTAGTTATTGGACGTAGCATGTTTCAGGTTGGGATTACCACTTAAACTGTAGTTGTCGTCGTTGATGGTGAAAGGAATATACTCACCAAAGCCCGGGCGGTTGATGGCCGCATAGTAAGAGGCTCTCAGGTTTTGTTTTTCTGTAAGTCTGTATTTTACATTCACGCTGGGTAATATATCAGTATAGGGCACTGTGCCCTTTGCGCCATAGGCGAGTTTGGGATCCTGAATGGTTTGCCAGGTTTGCGTGGTATTCTCTACTCTTGTTCCTCCAATGATTTCTAGTCGGCTGAAGGCTATTATTTTCGCCTGAATATAATAGGCCAATATTTTTTCTGTTGCTGTATAGGTCAATGGATTCACGATCCCTCCCTGCGCTGCAGAGGTACCGTTGAATTGAAATTGATCAGGCGATAGTTGTCCGTTGAAAGGAACAGGTTGTCCTATGGAAGATGTTTTGGGAATGAGGTCCCACTCGTTGTAATAATTTTGTCTCAGTTTATCTCGGTACAAACCTCCTGTACTCAGCGTCACGTCCTGTCCCATGACTTTCAGGTGATAGCTTAGGTTGATATAACCCGCCCAGTCTCTGTCTGTATTCCTTGTCCAGATTCTATAGAAAGGAATGTTCAACACTGGTGGAGTCGTTGTTTGGTTGCCGGCAGAATCTTTACCTACTACATGTACCGTTTGGTATTCCGACCAATCAGGTGTAATACTTTTCGCGATAGAGTATACACCTGACCAATTCAGTTTAAACTGTTCGAATAAAATGTGATCGCCTTGCAACGTTGTATTGTAAATGCTTTGATTTTGCATTCTGGAACGATCCAGGATATACGTATTGCCTGTGCCTGTTCCAGATCTACCAATGGATAAGCTTGTATCGATGGTATGACGGTATTGCACTTCATCCATCTTCATGTACATGTTGTACAAGCTGAGTTTATGTCGCGCGTTAAACTTATAGTCTATTTTATTGTGAATGGCATAGCGTGTCTGATTGGTGTTGTACTGTCGGATGTACATGTCCTCAAAGGCAGGTGTGTTGCCGGGATTGGGTTTGTTGGAAGGTTTAAACCAGGTACTGTTTGCACCTTTGTAAACATTCTGGTAACTGGTTGCTACGATGACTCCGAGTTTTTTATCTTTTAGAAACCGTCCACCAACGGAAAAACCAAGTATACCGTTAAGCGGTAGTTTGCGTGTGCTGTAGTCAAAGTTTTTGTAGGTAAAATCATAGGGTGTCGCTATGTAACCCGAACCATGTATGTCTGAAGGGGATTGTAAGCTGATTGTTTTTTTATCGAAGTTGGTATAGCCTCTATCGGCCAATAGTTTGCTGGCGCCTGTACCTAGATTGGCTGTGACGGTGAATTTATCCGGTGCATCTTTCATCACTAAGTTCATCGCACCTCCAATGGCATCGGCTTCCATGTTTGGTGTTAGAGATTTTATGACTTCCAGTCGTTCAATGATGTCAGCGGGAAACATGTCCATGGGTACGTAACGGTATTTGTTATCCGGACTAGGAATTTTAATGCCGTTCACCAGCGTGTAATTGTAACGCTGATCCATTCCACGGATGATGGCATAGCGTGCATCTCCTGTACTTGTTCTTTCTAACGACACACCCGACACACGTTGCAAAACGCTGGCGATGGTGATGTCAGGTAAGAGCTGAATGGTTTTAGCAGAGAGCACGTTGGAAATGTTGTCGGCATTTTTCTCTAAATTCAAAGCATACTTGGCCGACTCTCTATCCGCAGTGCCCACTACTTCCACCGTGATAATTTTTGATTCTTCCGGCATGGAAAAATTGACCATATAATGCGCATTGGCATCTGTGATGCTGATGGTTTGTTCTTGTTGTAAGTAGCCCAGGTAATTGACCGTTAAGGTATACTCTCCCACCGGTACATCTTTGATGGTAAAATGTCCTTCCAGATTGGTGATGCCGCTGATGTCTGTGCCTTTCATGATGACTGTCGCTTCGATCAATGGATCGCCGTTTTGTGCGTCTTTGATGTGTCCCCTGATGGTTGCTGCCTGTGAAGTATAAATTGTAAGAAGCAGTGCTATGCTTATATACCTGATGATGTGAAAATGCATGATGCAATTTCAGGCGACAGTGTTACGAAACCATTAAGAGCCAAAGAACGAATCTTAATGACATTCTGTAAGAAAACTGAAATCAGGAAGATGTAGTAATCATTTGGTAACACTGATCGTGCAATTGATTCATGAAAGCTTGAGATGTAAAAAATTGTATTTGCTTTAAAAAGTTAACAAAATGAGCCGCATGTGTTTTAACGGTTTTATTTCAGCGTGTCCTTCTTTTCATTGTCCGGCATTATCTTAATATTTCCAGAACATGAATTTCCTGTAAAAGGCTAGAGGTGCGTAACAGAGAAGATTCTCTCTGTTGTTTACAATTCCATCATATTGTCTTGCTTATTTTTTTACCTGCGGACACGTGTGTCAAAAAAACAGAAAGCGATCAACGTATCTTATTCAGGTAGTGTTTTCTTTTTCAGCGACACGTTGAAGTTCGTGATCCATGCCATTTGCAAAAGGTACAAATTGCGCAGGTCCTGTTCTATATCTCTGACATTGAACTGCAGCAAAGGTCCGACTTCCATGCGACCCATCTTCTTTGTCTGGTAGCCTATACCCGCATAGAGCCAGTTCTCGCTGTAGAGTGCGTTGCGTGTGGTACCGGGAGGAACAGTGAGTGTGAAATACGGTTCGTCGTAACAGTTGAAATACCATTCACCCGCATCCAGTGTTTTTCCTTCCAAGGGGATATTGAATCCCAATTGGTAACGCAGCCTGGTGGTCATGGGTCGCTCTCCTGTATTTTCGTTTTTGATGAAACGTTGTTCGTAGCGCAAGCGGTGCGTCATGCGCCCGTGTGCGATGCGGTGACCGTAAACCACTTGTTCCCAGGTGCGCCATTCTTTAAAGTAAGGGACATCGGGATTGCTGCGCTGGTAATTGTACGTAAAACCGCCTGTCATATTAAAATCAGGTGAATACGTATAGATGACGCTCGGTTGAATATTGAGTTGTAAGGGTTTAGCCGGATAGGATATACCGTCGATGACGCGGTTGGTCAAATTGAATGTTTCCGAAATAAAAAAATTATAGTTCACACGGTTCGTGATTCGACCCGTTTGCGACAGCATGGGAATGATGCCGTAAAATTCCAGATTTTGTGCTTGAAGTAAGTGATACGTACCTGCTATCCACAGGCCAATCACCAATAACTTTTTCATGTATTAAAAAAGTGTTTGTATGGGCTTTACGATAAGCTCTTTCGAAGTGATCAACTCTCCCTTCTCGTTAAAATTGATTTCGTAAAAACTTGTACCGGAATCGGTCTTCGCCTTCACGTTCAATTCGTATTCCGTTTTCAAATGTGGATTGACAAACTGTATCTCGTTGATTTTATATTTACGGTAGGTTCGTTTTAAATAGGATTCTATTTTTTCCTGCGTCGCAGCCGGCAAATCTTCCAGCGCTATGCGTTTCTCCATTTCATACAATGTACCGTCACTTAGAAAGAGCAGAGAAATTCTTTCTTTCTTGTACACGAACTCTGCTTCGTAAATGATACTGTCCTGATCGGATTCGATGTAGTATTTTATTCGTTGCGCACCTTGGAATTCCTTTTCAATGTAGGCTTTCACCGTGGTGGGAACACGGTCCTTGCGGATCTTCTTCTCTCCCATGGATATGCCTCCGATGTAGATTACCAAGGCAACTGCACATACACTCAATAGTAGGTATCTCCTCATAACATCATCTGTTCAAGCGAACAATTTTCTGTAACAGCAGCACAACATTAAAAAACAATACTGAAATCTTTCTGGAATATTAAAAAATAATAGACACCGTATGCTCTTTGGAAGAATAAGCGTAGGTGATGTTAAAATTATAAAGACTGCATATTTTTTTGACGATGGATAATCCCAAACCGTTGGATTGGGGATTATCGGATTTCTTACTGAATCGTTCAAACAATAATTTAGGATCGAAATCGATGGCTTGTCCAGTATTGGAGATCACAAATGCTGTAGCCTTGATGTGCACGTTGATATATCCTGATGCATAGTTGTGATTGATCGCGTTCTTGATGAGGTTAGCAAATAAAATTTCTGCCAGGTCCGCGTTCATGTTCAGGAATACATTTTCCTGCTCTACGATGTTTAGGGAGATGTATTTAAATTCCAACAGGTCGTTAAAGTATTCGCAACATTTTACGATCAGTGCAGTAACATTCACTTGACTGTTTTCCGGAAACTGGTTGTTCTCTATTTTAGATAAAAGCAATAATGTTTTATTGAGTCTGGTCAGTCGGTCGATCTGTTCGCTAGCCTCTTCCACCAATACCGCCTGTCCCCTACTGATGGCGGTATCTTCCATGAGCAGTTCCATTTTGCTTTGTATGATACCCACCGGTGTCTGCATTTCATGTGAGGCATTTTCTATAAACTGTTTTTGGTTTTTATATACGGCCAGGTTGTTGTGAATGAGCGCTGCAATGGATTGATTGAGCTCCTGAAATTCACTGATTTTTGTTTTGTTGAACACGACCGTTGTTTCTTTGTCCAGTTTGTATTGTTTTATTTTGGCCATGGTTTCGTAAAACGGATTCCACAGTTTACGAAGGATGACCCTGTTCAGCAAAGTCACCAGTACAAAAAACAACACCGCGAAGATACAACTGTTGATGAGGATGGTGTACAGGATGTCTTCCAGTTTCATCAAGGTGGTAATGCTTGTCAACTGGTAACAGGTATTGTTCAGTTCGAACACCGAGCGTTTCATGCGAAAGGATTCTTCTTCCCCTTCGAAGGCGATGAATTTCTTAACGTCTTTGAATTGTCCCTCGGGATGTTTCTCGCGAAAGTGTTCGTATTCCTTTGCCGTTATTTTTTTTATTTTGAAATCACTGAAGTGCAGTGAGCCTTCGTAAAGCAAAGCAGGATTGGCCTTGATTTCTTCGATGACTTCATTTTCATGAAAGGTCAGGTATTCGTCTACTTCTTCGTAGATGATGGATTGAATGGAAAAATAAAAAACCCCACACCAAGCCAGCAGCAAAAGCAGGATGAGTGTGAGAAAATAACGCGCAGTAAGATTCAGTAATTTCATTCCTGTACAAATTTATACCCTAAGCCATAGATGGCTTGTATGTTGTATTCGCTCTGGTATTCGTTGAGGCGTTTTCTTAAATTTTTAATTTGGGAATATAAAAAATCAAAGGAGTCGGCGCGGTCGCTGTTGTCTCCCCAGATGTGCTCTGCCAGCGATGACTTGCTGATGAGGCGTTCGGTGTTGGATACAAAAAAAAGCAGGAGTTCGTATTCTTTCTTTTTCAGGATCAATTCCTTTCCAGCGATGAACACTTTCTGTGCGTCCAACTGAAACAAGATGTTACCAATTTCAATCTGGTTGTTGCCTTCGAATTTCAGGCGACGTACAATGGCCGTGACACGTGCATTCAGTTCGGTAAAGTGAAAGGGTTTGGCCAGGTAATCGTCTGCACCGAGGTTAAGTCCTTCTACTTTGTCGTCAATGGAATTTTTAGCGGATAAAATGATGACACCCGTTTTGACTTTTTTTCTTTTCAGTTGTTCCAGTATTCTCAAGCCATTTCCATCGGGTAAGCTGATGTCAAGAATGACACAGTCGTAGTGGTGCAGTTGTATTTTCTCTTCGGCATTTTTTTGTGTAGCCGCTATTTCACATAGATAGCCTGATTTTTCAAAATAGGTACGGATGCTATTTTGCATGCTTACTTCATCTTCTACAATTAGTATTTTCATGTGTAGCTGTGCCTTGAGCCGTTAAAATAGTGTATAAATCTGGAATATTTCTGAAATGGTTTTAAATAGTATAAGTCTTAGAATTTTATCTATGTAGGTATGAGTCTTAAGATTTGTGACAGGTGTGATTGTATTTGAAAAGTTGGACAGATATGCTTTAGCAGAGTAAGTAGAATTGGGGCGTGTCCCTTCGGGTCGGGCTATTCGCTACAAGTCCTCGCTCGGAGCAATCCATAGAGGAGACACTAACATAACGGCTCGCTGTGGGCTTTCCGCTTCTATCCCTCACGCGACTGCACAATTATCGCCAAACAAAAAAAGGGCAAACCGATGGCTTGCCCTTTTCAATATTTCTATTTCGAAGTGATTAGTATACTTCTACTGCAGTAGTAGTAGATCCGCTGCCGTCTAACCAGGACAACTGCACGCCGTAAGCGCAAGTAGCCGTAGTAACAGGAGCACCGTTGCTGTCTACACCATATTTGATGGTCAATGTTCTGGCCAATCCTTCAATGCTCAATGAACCAGAAGCAGGAACGAACGTACAGTTGGCAGAGATCCAAGTTACCGGATCATTGTCAGGAATAACAGTGTAGAATGTTGTTCCGAATCTTGTAGTACCCCAAGCCGCTACGTGGTGTGTAGCATCGCCGTGGCTAGAAGGACTAGAGATGGTAGTATCACCAGAAACTTTCACGGTATAAGCCGTACCAATACCTTGGCAAGTGATGGTTCTTTTCTTTGCCATGCTCCAAGTTCTTTGTGTATTGTCATCGAATGTGATCGACAAGTTAGAACTACGAATGCTACGTGTTCTTGTATCCGCTACGGTCATAGTCGTTACCAAACCACCGCTTGTGTTTTTCAATACCACAGAACCATTGATGGTAATACTTTTTCCATCTGATACACGTGTTGCTTTGTAGTTGTTGTAAGTGATAGTGATCGCTGCATTTTGAGTCGTCCAGCTAGAGCCAGAAGTCAACTGCGCCGTGATGCTACCTGATCTTGTACGTCCACCTACGTTGGTCATACCATCATAATTGATGACCAGTTTCTTTTGAGAAGAAGCGTTTGTCGCATCGATGGTAGCACCATCTACTGTACTGGCAGATGTTCTCATGGTAGAACTGTTAGAAGAAATGGCCGTTTCTGCATCGTTTGTACCCGCGTCGCTTTCGTTTTGTGCTCTGGTATCGTCAGTACCGGCTGTTTGTTGACTTTCAGAAGCAGGAGATGCCGCATCGTCTTTCTTCGAACAAGAAGTGAATGCCATGCCTGCGCAAAGGCATAGCATAGAAGCTTTGATAAATAGTTTTTTCATAGTTCAGTTTTTTTAAATTAAAAATATAAATGATGGTTCTTTTGTTTGTCTCAGCTTTTGCAACAACCAGACCAATGCCCGTTAACACATGAAATGAGGTAATTTCAATGCTTCTGAAATTAAGAGGGAGTAAAAAGACTCTACAGTTTTGATAGTCTGTTGATTCTTCTACACAAAGAGAGAGAGAGCAGGGACGAGAGATCTGAGAGCAGAAATGATCGTCTCTCTTTGTTGTGTGTTAAAAAAATTACTGTGTGATAAAGGAGGGCATCTATTGTATACGGTTCACTTATTGAT
Organism: Chitinophagaceae bacterium; assembly: GCA_028288365.1. Classification (GTDB taxonomy): domain Bacteria; phylum Bacteroidota; class Bacteroidia; order Cytophagales; family Cytophagaceae; genus JACMQM01. Next base: position 15,643 of record JAQBNU010000080.1, read on the forward strand.
TGCAGTAGAGAAAAAAATGTTTAGATCTACATGAAGGGGACTTGAGTAAAGCGCGAGCATGGAGTGTGAGTATGGAGAAATGATATCTCACTGCTCCAGCTTATTCACTTCTTTAACCAACCTGTAATGCTCATTCTATTTTTTTTGGTGGGTAGCACTTCGTGTTCGAGTTCATTGCTCTTGAAAAAAACCGTCTTACCTTTAGTGGGTGTGATGCTTTGTTCTTCGTCTTCCATCTGAATCAGCAGCTGTCCCCCGTGACTCTTGAGCCATCCTTCATTGAGGTAACAGATCATGGAAAACTGTCGGCTGTTGTCGTTTTGAAACTGGTCGATGTGCTTTTTATAAAAACTACCTTCTTCGTATAAGGTATAATGAAATTCATAACCGGTGATGCCGGTATAGCAACTTTGATTCAGGTAAATGATAAAGGCATCCATGACATCGAAGAATTCATTTTCGTAGGGATCGTCGTGTTTTCGATCCAGCCAATAAATGCTATCACCCCTTACCTTATCATTGCGTGCAATCTCCTGGTTGTTTCCTGTTCCAGCAGTATCCATGCGCATGGACTCATGCAGCGCCATCAGGTTATCCGCCAGGTGTGCACACAAGTCATCGTTTAGAAAATGTTTGGAGATGCCCACTTTACTTTTTATGTAGCTTTTGATGAGGTCCTCAAAAGATTGTTCGTCAGCAGAAAGTACAGGAAGTTTTCTTCTCAAGTCGGGGAATTGTTGCGGTGGAAAAATTAGTGCAACAAGGGTAAAGGTAATCTAATTCAGGAGAGAACAACGGGAAAGGGTTGGATTCTTTTCTCCTTCGCAAAGTCTACTAAAAGAGTCTCAACGAAAGAATGAGGTTTGCATACTCTATACTCGCGCTCCATACTCCATGCTTTATTTGATAATAATAAAAAAGTATGGAGTATGGAGCGCGAGTATTGAGTATTGACTATTCACTGCTCACTCCTTTCTTCCCCCTCATTGATTTCCTGCAAAGAAAGCGGTACGATCTTCTTCGTTTTAAAGAACGTGACAGCAGCTACAAGCAAGGTCATGCAACCACCGAAGATGACGGCCGGTATGGTTCCCATTAAACTGGCAAGTGTTCCGGATTCGAAGTCGCCGATTTCATTGGAGGAATTGATGAACATGGAATTGACGGAGGATACTCTTCCCCGCATGTCGCTCGGCACTAAGAGTTGCATGATGGTGGTGCGGATCAACACACTTACACTGTCGAAGGCTCCATACATAAACAGACAGACCAGAGACAAATAAAAATTGCGTGACAAAGCAAAGCAGATGATGGAAATACCAAAGCCCGTCACTGCAACGAGCAGGTTGCGCCAGGGTTTACCCATAGGAGAATACTTCGACATGACCAGCATGACCAGCACGGCTCCTATAGAGATCATGGCACGCATGAGACCCAGTCCCTCGGCTCCTACTTTTAATACCTCGTCGGCAAACACCGGCAGTAAAGCCACTGCACCACCGAAGAATACAGAAAATAAATCGAGGCTCATGGCTCCTAACATGATCTTGTTGTGAAACACAAAATGCAATCCTGCCGAAATGCTTTTCCAGATGTTCTCTTTCAATTCGTGCATGGGTGGATAAGGCTTGAGACGAGAGATGAGCACCAAAGAAATCAGGATGAGTAACATGATGACCGCAAAACTTGCCGTGATGCCACTGATGCCTGGAAAGAGGTGTTCAGAAAAACCGTAGATCAATCCTCCTATAGCGGGTCCCAGAATGGAGGCCAGTTGCCAGCTCGATGAACTCCAGGTACCGGCATTGGCATACAGTTCTTTCGGCACACTATGCGCCAGCACGGTGAACGCAGCGGGTGCATAAAAGGCGCGCGCTACGCCGTTGCAAAATGTCATCGCATAAATGACCGGCACGATCCAATGCATCGGCACATAGGGATTCATGCTTTTTAAGGTCACGACAAACAGCACGCCGGATGTTAACAAGACGGTGGAGTAAATGAGAAAAAGCATTTTTCTCTTTTCCGATTTGTCAGCGATGTATCCCCCGTACAAGGCAATGCCAATGGCCGGTATAGCCTCACACAAACCGAGCATACCCAGCGAGAAGGCACTTTTAGTCAATTCATAAATATAAAATCCGATGACTACGATTTGCATCTGATTGGCCACGGAAAAGAAAAACCGCAGGCCGACATACAATCTAAAATCTTTGATCCTTAAAGCGGCAAAGGAATCGGTGGTATTGTTCATGTAAAGAAAATCGTAAGTGAATGGTCCACGGTCTTTGCAAGCAATGTATGGGAGGTAAGTACAAACGTTCTTACACTGTGATTGCTTACAACGTCTTTAAATTTTTCTGTCTGCTCCTTGTCTGGCCAGCATCCATCCCGGGTATTCGTCGGCGATTTTACTGACCGCGTCCATCTTTTGCAATTCTTCCGTAGACAATTTTACGTCGGTCGCTTTCAGGTTGTCTTCGAGTTGTTCTATTTTCTTTGCTCCAATGATGACCGTGCTTACAGCCGGTTGATGGAGTAACCAGGCCAATGCCAGCTGAGCAACCGTTGCTCCTTTTTCGTTGGCGATGGTTTGCAATACATCGATCACATCAAATGCTTTTTCTTTGTTGACCGGAGGAAAATCGAAATTGATTCTGCGTGCCCCTTCTTCACCTCCCTGCATGTTGCGGTTGTATTTCCCACTCAACAATCCACCTGCCAACGGACTCCAAACCATCAGACCCATTTTTTGATCCTGCAATACGGGAATCAACTCGCGTTCTAAGTCACGTCCTGCAATGGTATAATAAGCCTGCAAAGAAATGAATTTAGCCAGGCGGTGGTAACTGGAATAACCGACTGCTTTCATGACCTGCCAGGCGGCTAAATTACTGCAACCGATGTAACGTACTTTACCGCTGCGCACCAAGTCATCCAGGGCCTGCAACGTTTCTTCCAAAGGAGTCAACGGATCGTAACCGTGGATCTGGTATAAGTCAATGTAATCTGTACCCAGACGTTTCAAACTTTCTTCTGCCTGTTGCAAGATGTGCTTGCGGCTAAGTCCCACGTCGTTTGGCCCATCCCCCATTTTCCCTCTTACTTTGGTGGCCAATACCAGTTCGCTTCTTTTCAAACCCAGGTTACGAATGGATTTTCCAGTCAGCTCTTCCGACAAACCTTCTGAATACACATTGGCTGTATCAATAAAGTTAATACCTGCGTCCACAGAGCGTTTCATTAAGGCATCAATCTCCGATTGCTCCAGAGAACCGATGGCTTTAAAATAACCTTTACCTCCAAATGTCATGGTGCCGAGACAAAGTTCCGATACTTTGAGTCCCGTATTTCCTAATAGATTGTATTTCATGTCTGAATGATTTGATCGTAATGAATTGAAATCGCAAGGTGGCCTCTTGCGACTGTTCTTAACAAATATATACAATTGAAGTTTCTAAAAAAGTACAACTATGACCACAATCTTATTTTTGTAGAACTATTTCCTCGGGGCACATTGTCTTTTGTGCCTTTAAGGGCTGCTACAGAATCTGTACAGTTTTTGATACTAACTCCTGCATTAAACCAAACAACTTATTATGAAAATGATAAAACTAGTCACAGTAATCATTGCCGTTGCAATATTATCTGTCGTTTCTTTATCCTACGCACAGCGTGCGTCTATCAATGTACACGTGGGAGGAGGCGGTTATTATGGCGGTGGCCACTATGGTGGTTATAACCATCATGGTTATGCCGCTGCACCATACTGGGGCGTAGCAACTGGACCTATCGGTTATGTAGGCTACGGGGCGTCTTACGGACCACCTCCAGGAGGACGTTGTGCGTGGAACCATTATTACCACCAATGGAATTGCTGGTAATCAATGATTATTGTCTTGCTGCTAATCATCTCACGTTAACATTAAAAAAAACATATGAAACATTTCCTATACCTGATCGCACTAAGCACATGTATTGCCGGTTGCGACAATAAAAAACATGAATCAAGTACAGAGGAGCATGCTCACGGAGCGGATTCCACCTTGCATACGACCGTCAATAAAGACTCCTGCGAAGGAGGTATTTATGTAGGGCACGCTTATGCTTACAGTAATTTCATCACAGATAACCAGGCGTACATTGTGGAACGCAACATCGAATTCATCCGCACGCTGGAAAGTACGGAACCAACAGAAGAAACAGCGGAACGCTACAGAGCCCTGACGATACAAACACAGCAATCCATTGATTCACTGGAAAAACTTTGTCCGTTCAATGGTAACACGGCTTTCAAAGAAGCGGGGGTTGAACTGTTTAAGTTCTACAACAAAGCATGGAGCGAATACAAAGGTTTATCAGAGATCAAAGACAAAAACGAACGCATCAAAAATTACAAAGTAGTGCGTAGCGTCTTCAACGATAAATATGCACAGACAGAAAAATCGTTGGAAGAAAAATTCTATAAAGCACACACTGCCTTTGCGAATGAACATGCTTTGCACGTGAGGCATACTCCTCTGCATGAGAAGCTGGACAGCTTGTTGTACATCAATGGCACTAAAATATAAGGTGAGAGATCGGAGATCAGAAATGAGAAATCGGATAGAGTAAATTTCTGATTTCTCATTTCTGATCTCTCTTTTCTATTGGCCTCTATTTATATTCCTTGATAAAAGCTTTTAGCAGTTTTAAATTCTCTACCTTAGAACTGCGTATATCTTTTTATTTTTCATCATGGAAGAATTTGACACAATCGTTATTGGATCGGGAGCAGGTGGATTGGCTGCAGCACTTTGCCTGGCGAAAGCAGGACAAAAAGTATTGGTAGTAGAACAACATTATGTTCCGGGAGGATGGTGTCACAGTTTTCACCTGAACGGTCAACGCTTCAGTCCTGGTGTACATTACATCGGACTCGTAGACGAAGGAGATTCAACCAACGATTTGTACAAAGGTCTTGGCATTGCCAATGAACTGGTCTTTTTTCGAATGAATAAAAAAGCATACGAGCATTGTCACCTGGGTACACATAAAATAGATTTACCTGCCGGCATCGATAACCTCTATGAAAGCCTGGCCATGCAGTTTCCGCATGAACGTAAGAACATAAAGAAATACCTTGCCCTGGTCAAAAAAGTAAGTGAAGAAATTTTACTGATTCCCAAAATGCATTCGTTCTGGGATCACCTGACCATTCCGTTTCGCACACGCAACATGGGCAAGTATGGTTTGTTCAGTTTGAAAAGAGTATTGAACTGGCACATTAAAGATCCGGTGTTGAAAGGTATCCTGAACATTCAATGCGGTGATTATGGCCTGCCTCCTTTTATGGCAAGCTTTCCGGTGCATTGTGTGTTGATGAGTCATTATTTCCAGGGAGGATTCTATCCGATGGGTGGCGGCGCGGGCATTGTGAAAGCCATGACGAATGCCTTCAAGAGTCATGGTGGAACCTTGCGTGTGAAACAATCGGTGACGCGCATACTGGTAGAAGAACAGCAAGCGATTGGTATAGAACTGGCCGATGGTCAACGCATTTTGGCAAAGCACATCATCTCCAATGCCGATCCGTCTACTACTTATTTGAAATTGGTGGGCAAGGAAAAACTAAGTTCCGCTTTATTAAAAAAATTATCCAAGACACGTTACTCTGTTGCATCCCTCATTCTCTTCCTCACGCTGGACATGGATGTCACGCTGGCAGGTCTTGATTCGGGCAACATCTGGTCATTGAAAAACGAAGACATCGACGACATCTACCACGACCTCAAGGAAAACGATCCGAGTGAAGGAACAGAATTTCCTGCGGTGTTCATCAGTTGTACGACACTGAAAGATCCGGTATCGTTCAACGGCAGGTACCATAGTTTTGAAGTGGTGACCTTCATAGAATACGACAGCTTCAGGGATGCGGAACAAGCCGACTACCATTCGGAAGCTTACGAAGTACGCAAACAAAAAATCGTTGCCAAGTTTTTAAACAACGTGGAAAAAGTGATCCCGGGTGCTAAGCAGCATGTGGTGCAGGCGGAGCTGGGTACACCGAAAACGAATCAGCATTTCATCAATACCACAGAGGGTAATGTATACGGTACCGAAAAATCGTTTGACCAGATCGGACCCTTTTCTTTTGGAACCAAAACAGAAATCCATAACTTATTCCTTTGCGGCGCGAGTACCTTGTCGCACGGCGTCACCGGAGCGAGTTATTCAGGTGTAGATGTTGCCGCTAAAATTCTGAACACCACTTCCGAAGCATTATTACAAAGCGATCCTGATCAGTTCTTACGCATCTACGATGCCGAAGACCGCGCGGAATGGCCGCTGTGGATGCAGGATAAAATTGCGGGGAGAAAGAAAAGATTTAAGGAGATTTGATTTTAGTTTCTTATTATTTCGATGTTGGCGCAAGCATTTGCTTGTGCCTTTTTTGTCTTAGTGCATTTGCGCGGGCCTATGAGTTAGTAAAATAGTCTGTGTTATTCTGTTCCCGAGCAAATGCTCATGATAGGCACCTGTTGAAACTGGCGCCAACAGTAATTTCTAGATATGATTATTTGATTCTTTGTACCATCCTTTTCTTTTGCTCACCCAAAAGAAAAGAAACAAAAGAAAAGGGAGCCACGAAAACCAATTGCAGCAGATAGAGTGGTTCTGGAAAATGTGCGAAGTTAACTCCTAAGTCTATCTGCTACAATTCGCTCTTTTCGTGGACGCCAGCCGCACCAAGTGTTGCGAATTTCAATAGGTGACTATATCCGGATGGTCATTTTTTTTATGATGTTGGCGCACCAGTTGAAACTGGCGCCAACAGTTAATTTATTTCTTTTCCGGTCATTCATGTTGCAGGCTAACCAAATTTTATACGCTGACACAAAATTTAGTCTTACCTTAGGCTTTATTATTTACGGATGAGCTATATACTGATTACCGGAGCGAGTAAAGGAATAGGCAAAGCATTGGCCTATGAATTGGCACAAAACAAACAAAACCTTTTTATCCTTGCACGGTCTGAAAAGGAATTGACGGAACTGGCTGACGAGTTGGTAGCAACCTATGGCATTCAAGTGAAGAGCATGGCCCTTGACCTGTCTGAATCCAATGCCGCACAACGCGTTGTCACGTACATTACCGAGAATGACTTATCTATTCATGCCCTTATCAACAACGCAGGTTATGCCGTATGGGGTAACTTTGAGAGCAACAGCCTGGAAGAACAACTTAAGATGTTATCTCTTCATATACAGACCTTAGTAAGCCTGACCTACCTGTTACTTCCCCTTTTAAAAAAACAGAAGCAATCCTACATTCTTAATATAGGCAGTACAGCCGCTTACCAGGCTGTCCCTACGCTGGCTCTGTATGCAGCAAGCAAATCATTTGTCGTCTCTTTTTCGCGCGCCTTGCAGTTTGAACTTCGTCGTTCTAACGTTTCTGTGACCTGTGTGAGCCCTGGCCCTGTCAATACCAACTTTGTCAACCGCGCAGGCATGCATGCCATTGCCGAAACGGCTGAAAAATTTGGCATCAGCCCAACCGCTCTGGCCAAAAAAGCATTACGGGCCATGTACCATAAAAAAACAGAGTATGTACCAGGTTTTTCGAATGTACTAGGCGTGTTTTTCGCTACCTACTTTCCTAAGCGATTGGTTGAAACAGTCGTTGCCAGACTTTACAAACAAAATTAAAACACGTCAAATCTCCTGATTTCAATTTTTTGTTGCACGCTATCCGAATAGTACTTTACAATTTCATAATATTAAAATATACTTGTTCTATAGATTTAGTAGAATATATGAAACCAGTAACAGTTTCATCCATTTTTATTAAGGCTTTTATCCATCGTTCACTTTTAAAAGCATTTCACCATGAAAAACAAGTATCCCACCTTCACACTCGGCACCACCATTACAGAAGAACAGTTAGCTTTCTTTAACGAACATGGATTTATTCATTTTAAAAAATTCATTCATCAAGAGGCCATCGATACATTGATCCATGCTTCTCAAAAAGTAGAAAAGGAATGGGTATCTAACAATCGTTTAAAAGCGAACGGCGTACCCATTAAATATGGCAAAGACCTTGACGGTAGTACCATCGTTCAACGATTTGCTTTCATCAACCAACATAATCCTGTCTTTGCTGAAGTCCTCTATGATCCAAAGTTTGAAGCACTCACTCAAATTGTGCCGGGATCAAGGATAGGTGACAAGGAAAAAGACGGCATGGTATTGAACCATTACATCAACGGACCCGAAAGTAAGTTCACTCAAATGGGCTGGCATACGGATGGTTTAAGGGATTTATTCTATGGTACCTTGCCGCTGCCGATGCTCAACATCGGGATCCACTTAAGTACTTTAAAAGAAGAAAACGGAGGCTTGAGAATTTTGCCAGGTACGCACAAACAAGGGTTATTCAAAACCATTTTTAGAAAAAAATATTTCTTAGACACAAGACCCGATAAAAACGAAATAGCCATCGTACCGGAAGCCGGAGACCTGACCGTACACGATGGTCGTCTATGGCACAGAGTGGCCAAATCAAATGTGGTGGGAGAAGAAAGTAGACGAAGAGTCATCTACACACCCATCATCACGGGAAAAGTAGAAGTGAAAACAGAAAAGAGTCCTACGCTATTCTATCAAAAATTCAATAGCCTTGTAAAATAATTTTTTAATGTCTGCGCACGGTATGATCTACCCAAAAAGATCGTACCGTGCGCAGACTATTTCATATTCCTTGTACCACCAGCTAAACCACGACCAAATGATATTTCTTTCTTTTTTTATAGGCTCAGTCCTTCTGAGTAAGCCGCTGGAAGCGGAAACCCAAGCACCAGACCCCAAGCATTTGCTTACTAAAATGATTGCGCAAATCAACCAAACCAAATCTTTAAGTTATACCTTCAGAAAAAAGGAACGCATTCATGATGGATTTTCTACAGCGGTACAAGACATCAAGCTTTTCATCCAACCCCTGAAAGCCCATATCTACGTGCACGAACCCAAGAAAGGAACTGTTGTTGTTTGGGCAGAAAATGAAAACAATGGAGAGCTACAAATTTCACCAGGATGGTTACCTTTTGTGAAAGTGAACCTATCCACCGAATCAGATGAAGTAAGAAAAGACAACCACCATTCCATTGAAAAAATAGGATTTGATTTTTTGTCCCTTATCGTTCATAACACGCTGCAAAAACATGCTGCTCATTTGACAGATGTACTGCATTATGGTGGACTCTATAAGATCAACAACAGATGGTGTCACAAAGTCATCATCGATTTCAAAGGATACCGCTACAGCAGCTACACCATCAAGCCCAACGAAAATTTATTTCAGATTGCAGCGAAATTCAATGTCAATGAATATATGATCTTACTCAATAATCCTCAGATCAAAAGTTTTAAAGAAGTCAAAGCAGGACAAATCATTCAACTGCCGAATGAATATGCAAAGACCACGGAATTGTACATTGATCAGGAAAACATGATGCCAATTGTTCAGAAAATGTACGATGAGAAAGGCTTGTTTGAACACTATGAATTCATCAACTTGCAGTACAATCCCCCTCTTCATGATATGCTCTTAGCGAGCACAAGTAACGACAATTAATTTCCACCAGCTTATTCCTTTGTCCACATGAACCTCCTATTCCATCAAACGAGAGTCTTCTTATTTCCCGGATCACTCGCAGGATCGTCATGGAAAGAAGCTTGGCAATCGTTTTCTTTTAGGGTACAAGTAACCGCAACAGTATGCGTAGGACTTCTACTTGTAATTGTGGTTCCTTATTTTTTCAATTATATACAAACCGTTCAGGGCCATTATTTACACGATGTCGTATTGTCCTACTTGCCGGCTAAAAATATGTCCTGGTCTATTTTTATTCTTTTATATGGAATGATCATACTGGCTTTGACCAACCTCTTTTTTCAACCTGTCTTATTGCTCAAGGGAGTTCAGGCCTATATCGTATTGACCGTCATGAGAGCATGCTGCATTTATTTCTATCCTCTGGAACCCGATAAAAATATCATTCCTTTGACAGACCCCTTCGTTAACATGTTCTTTTATAGTCGCCTCCTCATCACCAAAGATCTTTTCTTTTCTGGACATGTATCCTTCCTCTTCTTACTGTATTTCGTGCTCCCTTTTCCTTTCCTTAAAAAAATCGCGCTGGTCGCTGCTCTACTGGTTGCTCTTTTCATCTTGCTGCAACACGTACATTACACCATCGATGTATTGGTCGCTCCGCTAGCGGCCTATATCGCTTACTGCAGCGTTACGGTCATCAACAGGGACGTCTAACTTTTTCGGTCGATAGCAGTGGGTGCAGCTTGTACCGCAGGATAGATCAAAAGATCCGCAATGCTGACATAAGCCGGTGCTAAACCAATTCAACTAACGGTTCAAGTAAAAATAGAGCTTAACAATCAATCATGGCACTCAAGGTTTTTTATATTTTCTTATCTCCTCAATCACACGATCCTCCCTTTTAATTTCTTACAGGTTTATATTTTTAGTCGAATAGATTTCTATTCATTTTATTCCATCCCGCCTCTTTTACCTCTCTAAAATCATACGCAACTGCTCATTTTAAAAAAATAGCGGCTGCTTTCTATCCAATGCCTAAAATATAGTATGTGAATCCTACAAACTTAATCCAATAAACGCAATGTTTATTCAATTCGTCTACTATATTTACATTTTAACCGAATTAAATATGATTTTCATATTTACAACATAGACTGATTCAAAACCAATTTTTGAGAATCTGCAGATTTTAAAACAACACTTTATGAAAATGACGTTAAGCAGAAAAATACTTGTCGGATTTATAGCCTGCACGGTAATCCTGATTGCGGTTGCTGTTTTTTCCTTCAAGAACAGTGAAAAGTTTATTGAAACCAATCAATGGGTAAATCATACGCATGAAGTGCTGTATGAATTTGATCAGTTACAGATTGCCACTGTAGATGCAGAAACAGGTACAAGAGGATTTATCATTACCGGTAATGCAAGCTACCTTGAGCCTTATCAAAATTCAAAAGAACGCATCAATGAACACTTCGATAAAGCCAAAATGCTGACGGCCGATAATCCGTTACAGCAGCAGAACCTGGACCTATTAAAAAAACTTACCCAGGAGCTGACGCTTCATCTGGAAGAATGCATAACCCTTCGCCAACAAGATTTTGAGAAAGCCAAATTGTTCACGGCATCCGGTAAAGGAAAACAAATAGAAGATGAAATCAGGAGAACCATTCTTCAATCTAAGAATATTGAAAGCAATCTATTAGAAAAACGTAAACAATCCAGTGAAGAAGATGCGCGCAGCTTCAACCTTATTTTTATTTTACTGTTAGCTATCATAACTGTTGTGCTGATCGTTGTTTACCTCATCATCACCGCCAACCTGAATGCATTGAAAAAAGCCGAGACAGAAAGCGCCAATATCAATTGGTTGTTGTCAGGCAACTTTGAATTGAATGAAAAAACAAGAGGAGAATGGCAAGAAAAAGATTTGGCTCAAGTGATCATAGACCAGATCTGCGCTTTCCTAAAAGCACAGATAGGTGTCATCTATCTGTTTGAAAACGGGCTGCTTCAGCAGGCTGGCAGTTATGCTTTTCATTTTCGCAAACACAACAATGTGACGATACACATGGGTGAAGGCCTGGTGGGACAAGCTGCGCGTGAAAAGAAGACCATTGTATTTACAGATGTACCGGACGATTACATCCACATCAATTCAGGGCTTGGTCAGATGGTTCCCCAACATTTGATCGTTGTGCCCCTATTGCAATCCGGTTCGTTGAAAGGTGTAATAGAAATAGGGACAGCAAGAGCTTTGACTGCTCTTGAAATAGAATTCCTCAACCGAATCAACGAAAACATTGCCATCGTTCTCAACGCCGCTCAGTCCAGAACGAAGATGCAGGAACTGTTGGAAGAAACACAACGCCAGTCGGAAGAACTGGAAACACAACAGGAAGAACTGAAACAATCCAACGAAGAGCTGATGGAAAAATCACAGCTACTTGAAAAATCAGAAGCCGAACTCAAAGCACAACAAGAAGAATTGCAACAAACAAATGAAGAGCTGGAAGAAAAAGCGAACCTATTAGAAGACCAGAAAGAAAAACTAGAAGACGCTAAAATAGATGTAGAAAATAAAGTGCGCGAACTGGAAGTAAGCAGTAAATATAAATCTGAGTTTCTCGCCAACATGTCGCATGAACTAAGGACTCCACTCAATAGCATACTTATACTTGCTCAACTGCTTTCTGAAAATAAAAGCAAAGCACTCGGAGAGAAAGAAGTAGAGTTTTCCAAAAACATTTACAACTCAGGTGCTGACCTGCTCAACCTCATCAATGAAATTCTTGACCTGTCAAAAGTAGAATCAGGCAAGATGGAACTGGAGATTGCTAAAATTCCTTTTGAGGAAATCAATACAGAGATCAGCTCCATGTTTTCTGAAGTAGCCAAAAACAAATCTATCGCTTTCAACATACAATTCAATGAAAAAACATTGGGCAATGCTATCGTCACAGACAAGCTGCGTCTGGAACAAATCATCCGAAATCTTTTGTCCAATGCGTTCAAGTTTACGAATAACGGAGGATCCGTCATTCTCTCTATAGACAAGGCCGCTCCAACCGTCAAGTTTAAAAACAGCAAATTGGCTGCAGTGCCCGATATGGTAGCCATTGCTGTGACCGACACCGGTATAGGCATACCAGAACAAAAACTCGGAATCATTTTTGAAGCCTTCCAACAAGCTGATGGGTCTACCAAAAGAAAATACGGAGGCACAGGACTTGGGCTTTCTATCAGCGTGGAGCTGGCGAATGCGCTGGGCGGAGAGATTCACCTGGAAAGTACAGAAGGAAAAGGAAGCACGTTCACGCTGTACCTCCCTCTTGCATTTGATGCTTCCATGATGTCTCCGGCAGAGAAAAAAGTAGAAGTGAAAGCCAAGAAAATAGAACCTGTAGCTGGGATTAAAAAGTTTAATGTGGCAGAAGGCGACCTGCAAGACGACCGCGACGCCATTCATCAACAGGATAAAGTGGTACTGATCATGGAAGACGACAAAGACTTTGCCAGTCACATGCTGGACTTTGTCAGGACACGCGGCTACAAAGGGATCGTAGCCATGCAGGGCAATACTGGACTGAGCTTCGCCAGACATTATATACCCGATGCCATTATCCTGGATATGAAACTGCCTGTCATGGAAGGCACCGAAGTACTGAAGCAATTGAAAAATGATCCTGCACTCCGGCATATACCGGTACAAATTATTTCCGGCTACGACAAACGAAAAGAAGGAATGGAATTGGGCGCTTTCGATTTCATACGCAAGCCCCTTGCAAAAGATGATCTTCAAAATGCGTTTGGAAGAATAGAAGAATTTGTCAACCGAAAATTAAAACGACTACTGATCATAGAAGACAACGAAACACAAAACAAAGCAATCCGTGAACTGATCGGAAATGGAGATGTCAAATGCTTCTCTGCCTTCTCCGGTCAGGAAGCTTACGAGATGATGTTGAAAGATCATTACGACTGTGTCATCGTAGACCTTGGCTTACCAGACATGACAGGCTTTGATCTGTTGGAAAAATTAAAAGCCAACAGCCAACTGAACAAAACACCAGTGGTTGTGTACACCGGAAAAGATTTGAGCAAAGAAGAAAACAGCAGGCTGAATAAACTCGCCAATGCGGTGGTTCTCAAGACTGCAGATTCTCAGGAACGCTTGCTGGACGAAACAAGTCTTTTCCTTCACCGCGTAGAATCACGTTTACCGAAAGAAAAACAAAACATCATCCGCAAGCTTCATAAAACCGATGAGATACTGATCGGCAAAAAAGTACTTGTGGTTGACGATGACATTCGAAATATCTATTCGCTCACCAATGTATTGGAAGAAGAAGGAATGCATTGCATCACGGCAGAAAATGGTAAAGCCGCATTAAAAATGTTGCGTGACAATCCAACCATCGACCTGATACTGATGGATGTCATGATGCCTGAAATGGATGGTTATGAAGCCACAAAAGAAATCAGAGCCATTCAAAAATTCAGCAAAACACCTATCATTGCTTTGACGGCGAAAGCCATGAAAGGAGACCGGGAAAAATGTCTGGATGTCGGCATGTCCGATTATGTATCCAAACCTGTAAACATTGAACAACTGCTATCGTTGATGCGTGTCTGGTTATATAAATAAAACTAAAACACTTTTATACAACGACTCTTCATACTGTATGGAAAGATTAAACAACAAGAACGTATTAATTGTAGATGACGACGAAAGAAATACATTCGCACTCGGCAGTTACCTGGAATCGCTCAACATGAATGTTATCATGGCAGCAAACGGAGAAGATGCCATAGCAGTATTGAAAAAAAAAACAATAGACATTATCCTGCTGGATATGATGATGCCGGTAATGGATGGATATGAAACGTTAGCTATTTTGAAAGAAGAGGAGCAGTTGAAACATATTCCAGTTATTGCAGTAACAGCCAAAGCCATGGTTGGCGATAAAGAAAGGTGTCTCAAAGCAGGTGCCTGGGATTATCTGTCCAAACCAATGGACATGAAAATGTTAATAGATAAATTAATCCGATGGATCATATAACATGAACGATGTTGACGGTAAAGAATTAAAAAGCCTACTTGAATCTATACGCTTTGCTTATGGATATGATTTTACAGATTATTCAGAAGCCTCTGTCAAGCGAAGGGTGGCGCTGTACATGAGCAATAAGAAAATAAAATCCTTCTCAGACTTTTCAAACACCATTTTGAAAGAAGAAAAAGCATTTGAAGAATTTGTGCAAGAACTTTCTGTGACGGTGACGGAAATGTTCAGGGATCCTTTATTTTATAAAAGTTTGCGGGAACATGTCATGAAACGGCTAGCCACCTACCCTTTCATCAAAATCTGGGTGGCAGGTTGTGCCACGGGAGAAGAAGTGTATTCCATCGCCATTCTGTTAAAAGAAGCGAACCTCCTGGATCGTTCAGTCATTTATGCAACGGATATCAACCAACATTCCTTGATGATTGCCAAAGAAGGACTTTTCTCCATAGAACGAATGAAAGAATATACTTCCAATTATCAGAAGTCCGGTGGGAAAGAATCTTTTTCAGATTATTACATTTCGAAATACAATTCCGTTCTATTTGATAAATCGTTGCGTAAGAACATGGTTTTTTCTTCACACAATTTAGCCGGGGACAAATCATTTAATGAGTTTCAATTGATCCTGTGCCGGAATGTACTCATATACTTCAATCAGCATTTGCAAAACAGGGTGATCAATCTTTTTCATGAAAGCCTCTGCCCCTTCGGCATCCTGGCTCTTGGAAACAAAGAGTCTTTATTGTTTTCAGAAAAAAGAATTTGTTTTGACGATATAGATAAAAAGGAAAAAATATTTATAAAAACGAAATAGGTGAATGCAGCCAACACATACGAGGCCATTGTAATAGGTACTTCCGCCGGAGGATTAATTGCTCTTGCCTCTATTTTAAAAGGAATTCCACACAACTATCCCTTACCCATCATTGTCGTTCAACATAGGGCAAAGGATCCAAAAGACTTGCTGGAAGAAGTATTGCAAAGTAAATGTGTCATTCCCATTCGGCAGGCCAATGAAAAAGAATCCATACAAAAAGGAACGGTTTACATCGCGCCTCCTGATTACCACTTACTGATTGAAAATGACCGCACTTTTTCTTTATCGTCTGATGAATTGATACAATACAGCAGACCCTCTATCGATGTCTTATTTGAATCGGCAGCTGCCGTTTATCGAAATAAACTTGTTGGTATCATACTTACTGGCGCAAACCACGACGGAGCTTCAGGTTTAGCCCTGATAAAAAAATTAGGTGGATTCACCATCGTACAAGACCCTCTTGAAGCAACGTTTCCAATCATGCCAGAGGCTGCCATTCAGTCTACGCAAACCACACACATCTGGAATCTATCGGCCATACAACACTTCATACTTCATATTCATTCTGATCAATGAAAAACAATACGACTAAGTCAGTCATTCTGATTGTTGACGATAAACCTGGCAACATCTACGCATTGGAAAATTTATTAGCCAGTAAAGACACCACGCTCCTGAATGCTAAAGGAGGAAAGGAAGCATTGCAAATTATACTGAACAATGAAATTGACCTGATCATTTTAGATGTTCAGATGCCTGAAATGGATGGTTTTGAGGTAGCCAACATTTTAAAATCAAACAAAAGAACCAA
Organism: Chitinophagaceae bacterium; assembly: GCA_028288365.1. Taxonomy (GTDB): domain Bacteria; phylum Bacteroidota; class Bacteroidia; order Cytophagales; family Cytophagaceae; genus JACMQM01. The sequence continues at coordinate 31,943 of JAQBNU010000080.1, forward strand.
GGATATCCCTATCATTTTTGCTTCTGCTGAAAAGAAAGAACTTCAATCTCAAATGAAAGGTTATGAGGAAGGTGCCATTGATTACCTCTTCAAGCCACTGGATCCCGACATTGTAAAGGCAAAGGTGTCGGTGTTTCTTAAAATTCAATTGCAGAAAAAAGAGTTGATAGAGAAGAACAACTCTTTGCAAAAAAGTGCACTGCTCATCAATAATTCCGCTGACATCATCGGGATCATTGATGCCGAAACACTCAAAATAGAAGAAATGAATCAGGCCTTTACCAACATACTAGGCTATTCCTTAAAAGAAATAAAAGATACGGCTATACTTTTTTTTCTAAGCAACGCAGACCGCATCATGGTCAAACAACTAAGCGGCAAAACGAACGATCAGTTGTCATTTGAAACACACATTTATTGCAAAGACAGAAGTTTAAAATGGCTCCAATGGAAAGTCGTCGTCAAAGAAAGTAAATGGTATATCAACGCAAGAGACATTACGGAATTAAAACAGGTAGAAAAAATCAGGAATTACCTGGCCACTGTTGTCAAACAATCCAATGATGCCATCTACATCCATGACCACGAAGGGCAGATCATTTCCTGGAACGAAGGAGCTGAAAAAATGTATGGATACACGGAAACAGAAGCGTTGAAAATGAAAATCTGGAACATCATTCCAGAATACATGCAACCCGAAACCGGACAACTTGTGCATCAAATCATCCATGGAGAAAAAATCCATGACCATGAAACCAAACGCATTACGAAACATGGAAAACTACTGGATGTCCTATTCTCAGCAGCAGTAATAGACGATTCGATAGAAGAACAACAATCGATCGCGATCACGGAGCAGGACATTACACAACAGAAGATCGCAGACGAGCACATCAAACAACTCAATACCGATTTGCAAAACAATGTGGTCCAATTGGAATTATCAAACAAAGAAATGGAATCTTTTTCTTATTCTGTATCGCACGATCTACGTGCTCCACTGCGAGCGCTTAGCGGATATTCTGCCATGATCGAAGATGGCTATGAGCATGTGCTGGATGCTGAAGCCAAACGCCTGCTTGATCATATTAAATCCAATGCCAAAAAGATGGGGATCTTGATTGATGACTTGCTCGCCTTTTCGAGAATGGGAAAAACAGAAGTACGAAAATCACATATCGATATGGCAGAAATGGTAAAGTATATCTTACAAGACATGAATACTACCAAGCCCATCAATGTGGATGTTAAACTCAACACCATTCTTCCTGCTTACGGCGATCGATCCTTACTGAATCAGGTATGGGTAAATTTAATTTCCAATGCGATAAAATATTCTTCAAAAAATCAGAACCCTGTTATAGAAATTCAATCCATCCCTTCGGATGAAGAAGTGACCTATTCCGTAAAGGACAATGGTGTGGGATTTGACATGAAATATGCAGACAAGTTGTTTGGTGTATTTCAACGGCTGCACAGCAATACGGACTTTGAAGGTACAGGTGTGGGTTTAGCCATCGTTCACCGGATCATTACCAAACATGGTGGTAAAATATGGGCAGAAGCAAAACAAAACGAAGGAGCAACTTTCTACTTTACCTTGCAGGCTTCTGCGCCTACCGAAGTCAAGCAATTGTAAAGCATAAGTTAGCTTATAAATTAGCATGACTTCATAGACGACATGAGCGGTATGTATGACCTAATTCTTTCTGTAGATCGTGGTAGGCCCGGCTTGTGCCGCAGGATAGATCAAAAGATCCGCAATGGTGACATGAGCCGGTGCCGTAACGGCATATACAATGGCATCGGCAATGTCTTTCGCTTGCAGTGGCTCAAACCCTTCGTATACTTTTTTTGCTTTTTCACGATCTCCGTGAAAGCGTACAACTGAGAATTCTGTTTCAACCGCACCCGGAGCAATGTTGGTAATCTTAATGCCGTGTTGTGTTAAGTCAAGACGCATGCCTTCACTGATGGCTTCCACTGCTTTTTTAGACGCGCAATACACAGCGCCATTCGCATAGGTTTCTTTTCCAGCTATAGAACTTATATTGACGATGTGCCCCGCCTTATGCTTGATCATATCTGATATCAATGCTTTGGAAACATACAGCAGTCCCTTTACATTCCCATCGATCATCGCATCCCAGTCCGCCACATCACCGTCTTGTATGGATGATAAGCCGTGGGCGTTGCCGGCATTGTTGATGAGCACATCAATCTTTTTCCATTCTGCGGGTAAACCATGGATAGCATGTACCACTTCCTGATTATTTCTGACATCAAAATTCAATGTAATGACTTTCACTTTTTTGGACAGTTCTTTTTGAATCTCCTCCAGGCGATCTTTGCGACGTCCGCAAATAATAAGATTCATGCCGATCTCTGCGAATGCTTGTGCCGTTGCCCATCCAATCCCTGAAGTAGCGCCGGTGATGAATGCTGTTTTACTCATTCTGATTTCAAGGTATAGATGTTGTTGATTACAATCGATAAGTTGATATGGAATAGCTTTAATCTATGGTTTGCGAAGTTAATGAATATTAAGTTTAATAAGAATATAAGTAACAGGTTCACCTACTTTGAAGGGGGGAACTACTTTTTCTTTAAGTGAAAGGTACGTTAACATTATAATAAATAATTTTCCCATTTGTTCATCGGCAGATGCTTTGCTTCCATTTCCTTTTTTTTATCTGAAACTTTTTTTCGGATTTTCCAACAAGTATTCATGCTGATTTTCAGATTTCCACTTAACTCTTCCAGCGTATTTTTTTTCGGATTGACTACTGCCAGGTAAGTAATGTAGAACGCTTTATTCAAATCTGTTTTGATGCCATGAAATAATGTGCCGGCTGTAGGACTCTCACGATGGTTGCATTTACTGCATTTTCTTGACAAAGGTGTATCTCCCTTGTTGTATTTTGTATTGTTACACTTTTGACAACGGTAACCATCTTTCCATTTCAATTCACAGAGATAAAGCAGGCATGCCGTTTCATGGGGAAATATTTTCAAAAAATCTTCCATAGTAATTTCATCTCCGGCGATACTGGCGATCGTTTTTTGTTTTACTTCCTTATTAAGCTCCCAGTTGTTTTTATCGAGAGACGAATTCATCTCTTCGAGTTTAGCGGACATCAACGCAAGCTTTTGATTCTTTTCCTGCAATTCCGAATTCTTATCTATTAATTCAATGGTTCTTTCCTGTACCTTTTTTTCTAATTCTCTGTTGATACGATCTTTTAATTCTTCCTTTTCTTTCAGTTGCACTACTAACGTGGCTTGCGCCTGCTCTTTTTCTTTTAATGCTTCATAGGCTGTTTGCTGCGCTTGTTCTTTCTCTTTCGTTGAGATATAAATTTTTTCTCCCAAAGCAAAGGACATCAGTACGATTTCAATAATGAATCCGAAGTTGAAAATGTAAACGGTAAAAAAAGTATGTTCAATAAATCCCAGCATCCTTGCCTGGAAAATGAATACACTTATTAGTAAAAAGGAATACGCGATCAGGTAATAACGAATATAATGATTGCCTTGACGATACAAATAAAAAGAGGCTGCATAAAGCAGGATAAAAGGAAAGACATAAAAATATTGCTTCGGCGTATGCACTTCCTTCTGGAAATATTCCAGTACTAATAGCAAAGCAAATACGATGATATCAGCCAGTAGAATTAAGAAAATCGTTCGCGCCTTTTTTCTCAGTTCCAAAAAGGAGATCGAATAGAAAGCGAAACTCAGTAATAAAAACAATTCGAAATAGTGATTGAGCCATTGATTCAAGACCGGTGACTGCGGCCACAGATATTGAAATCCTATTCCATCTTCCCTGAACGTATAGAGTGCACAGCTGATGACATAGAAAACGTAAAACAAATAATTCTTCTCTCTCAGATTAAAGTAGAGGAAAAGATTGTAAAGCATCATGATCAGTAAAATACCATAATAAAGACCAAGCATGTAGTATTCCCATAAAGCATAAGAGGTGAATTTTTCTACGCTTTTTACGCTGATCATAAAACTGCAAATCAATGGGGATTTGAGTCGCAAGAGGTATTCCGTTTTGGCTCGCAATGGAAGAGCAAAGACGAGATTTTTATGATGATAGTTACGGGAAGAGAAAGGCAGACCATGGCCGAGTCGCCCGATGAATTTTACAGTTCCCGAATCATACCTATATAATTCTGCCTGATCGATGTGCGGATCAGGTAGCTCTATGAGCCATTGTTGTTCAACAGAGCGTTGTTCCACCGTAAATCTGACCCAATAAACTCCTTTAGGATAATCGCGGTTGCTTAGTTCTCCTTTGACGGCTTTAAATTCTGATGCAAACTGGTTGTTTTTAAAATCTTTGGCCAGTTTCGTTCCATTGCTGTCAAGGTAAAGATCTAGATATTCACCCTTTAAATAGTATTCACCACTTTCATTATCTATCACCACAGGCTCGGCCCCCGATGCCTGTTTTATTCCTGACATAAGGCAAAACAAGAGCAGCCCAAAGCATCCAAGCGTCTTTGATCCGCAAAGTATAAAAAAAATGTTTTTATAGACCTCTTTTATGCAGATTGGCAGTTTTTCATGATTCATATCCGTGTAAAACTAACATAAAAAGAAGCTGTAAAACAAGGGTATTTTAAGAAAAAATATAACTATACCTTCCTTTATTTTATGCACCAACATACTTTGGTCATAAATATATCTTTTAACCAAAACTTAAACGCATATGAGAAATTATTCCTTTTTCGGGGTGCTTTTCGCACTCATTATCTTTTCCAGCAGCGGCCAGGCCCAAAGCTGGGACCTGGAATGGTCTGACGAATTCAACGGCAGCATCAGCTCCAACTGGGTTTTCGAAACCGGTGCCGGTGGTTGGGGAAACAATGAGTTGGAATACTATCGTCGTGAAAATGCTTCCGTTGAAGACGGTAAATTGGTGATTACTGCCCGTCATGAAAATTACGGTGGTGCTCAATACACTTCTGCTCGAATGAAAACCCAGGGTAAAAAATACTGGAAATACGGTAAAATCGAAGCCCGTATTGCGATGCCTGCCTTTCAAGGCATATGGCCTGCCTTCTGGATGCTCGGCGAAAATATTTCCAGTGTGGGTTGGCCGAATTGCGGAGAAATCGACATCATGGAGCACATCAATGACGGCGGTAACGTGCATGGTACCATCCACTGGCTGGATAATACCGGAAACCATGCTCAATACACAGGTAGCACTAGTACGAGTGTAACCAGCTACCACACCTATGCTGTAGAATGGGATGCCTCTGCTATCAGATGGTATGTAGATGGCGTGAAATACCATGAAGCAAACATTGCTAACAGTATTAATGGAACATCGGAATTGCATGAAAACTTCTTTATCCTGCTCAACCTGGCAGTCGGTGGAGACTGGCCTGGCTCTAGTGTAAACAACAGCGGTATGCCGGCTAAAATGTATGTAGACTATGTGCGCGTTTATAAGCAAGGCAGTGCCCCTGCTGCTATCGCTACAGTATATAAAGATTGTGATTTTGGTGGCTCTGCGGTAGGTCTTCCGGCGGGAGACTACAACCTGTCTGCATTGCAGGCCCACGGTGTAAAAAATGACGACATATCTTCCTTTCATTTGCAAAGCGGATATGAGATGGTGTTGTACGACAATTCAGATTTTTCAGGTGCAAGTCTCACACGTAGCAGCAACATCAATTGTCTGGTGGATGAAGGTTGGAATGACCGTACCTCTTCACTTCGGATACGCAAGGTGACGACTTCCTCATTCACCCGAACCATACAGGCAGAAAGCTATTCAGAGATGGCCGGTGTACAGTTAGAAAACACGACCGATGCTGGAGGTGGACAGGACGTGGGCTGGATCGACACTGGAGACTGGATGGCCTATAAGGACATCAATTTTCCAAGCAGCGGTTCGTACAAAGTAGAGTATCGCGTGGCAGGCAACGGCGGGAAATTATCTCTTGACCTAAACTCAGGTTCCAAAGTACTAGGTGCGCTCAACGTACCGTCAACCGGAGGCTGGCAAAACTGGACAACCATTTCTCATACTGTAAGCGTAACAGCGGGTACCTACAAGCTGGGTATCTATGCTGCGACTGGTGGTTGGAACCTGAACTGGATTAAGATTACCAAGGTTTCCAGTGCCCGTTCGGAAGACGATGCAGAGGCTTCCTCTACTGACGCACCAAGCTATGCTGTTGCGATAAACGCCTATCCCAACCCGACTGAAAACAACATTACCATTAATATGCCTGTCGGTATGCAAAACTGCAACGTGAAGATTACGGACTTAGCAGGAAACAACATACGTGAAACTACATTGAATGGTAATACACTTGATATTTCTGATCTCAAGTCAGGTGTATACATTCTCTTGCTTGATCACGATGGACAGCGTACTCCACTGCGAGTGGTAAAACAATAACGATAAGCTTTATCTGCTCACCTACTCAATCTATTCTACTCTTGGGCAAGGGGGCATTAAAAAAGAAACAACTATTAAAATAAGAAAGGCTGTCATGTGGAGTGCCCCCAAAAAGTTAGACACTTATTGGGGGCATTTTTATGCGAAAAAGAAACAAGAAATATGATCTCGACTTAAAGAAGTCAATAGTAGAAAGAGTAATTAAAGGAGAATTTAGTTGTAA
>JAQBNU010000162.1 GCA_028288365.1 Chitinophagaceae bacterium
GAACTGCGCGACTGGCTGCTAAGCGAAAAGGCCGATGCCACTACGATTGAAAAACTAACTAATGGTTTCACCCCCGAAATGCTGGCCGCTGTATCCAAGTTAATGCGTAACCAGGATTTGATCACTGTGGCTAAAAAGCGCGAGGTGCTTACCGCTTTCCGTAATACTATTGGCTTGCGGGGCCGCTTGGCTACCCGCTTGCAACCCAACCACCCGACGGATGATCCGAAAGGCATAGCAGCATCTATGATAGATGGCTTATTATACGGTAGTGGCGATGCCGTGATAGGAGTTAACCCCGCTACCGATAATGCCGCGGCTATTGCCCATATTTTAGTACTGATAGATAACGTTCGCCAACAGTTTGAGATCCCTACACAATCCTGCGTGCTAAGCCATATTACCACCACGCTCGATCTGGTGAACCGTGGCGCACCGGTTGATCTGTGTTTTCAATCCATCGGCGGTACCGAAAAAACCAATAGCAGCTTCGGTATTAATTTGGCTTTGATAGGGGAGGCTTACCAGGCCACGCTATCGTTAAAACGGGGAACGATTGGCAATAACGTAATGTATTTCGAGACAGGCCAGGGCAGTTCGCTATCGGCCAACGCGCATCATGGGGTAGATCAGCAAACCTGCGAGGCACGGTCTTACGCCGTAGCCCGTAAGTTTAAGCCCCTGCTGGTGAATACGGTTGTCGGCTTTATCGGCCCCGAATATTTGTACGATGGCAAACAGATTATCCGTGCCGCATTAGAAGATCATTTTTGCGGGAAGCTAATGGGCCTGCCCATGGGTGTGGATGCCTGCTATACCAACCACGCCGAAGCCGACCAGGATGATATGGACAGCCTGATGACCTTGCTGGGTGTTGCGGGCTGCAACTTTATGATCTGTGTGCCCGGCGCCGATGATATTATGCTGAACTACCAATCCGCTTCTTTTCACGATGCCTTGTATTTACGGCAAACCTTAGGTTTAAAACCCGCGCCCGAGTTTGAGGCCTGGCAGGTTAAACAGGGCATTACAGATGTAAACGGAATGCCTTTGGCAGCAAACCAAGCGCAGATCTGGCAAAATTTTAACCGGTTATGGATAAAATAGTACGGCAATCCATCGATGTGGAGGGCGATCCATGGTCGCCGTTAAAGCAGTTTACGCAGGCGCGCATTGCTTTGGGACGTACCGGCTGCAGTGTGCCCACTAAACAAACACTCGACCTGAAAATGGCCCATGCTCATGCCCGCGACGCGGTATATGCCGAACTGGCTATGGAAACGCTGGAGCAGCAATTGCAAATTTTAAAACTGGTAATCCTGCACCTAAAAAGCATGGCTGGCCACCGCGCACAATACCTGCAAAGGCCTGATCTGGGCAGGCGGCTGCACCCAACTTCGGCAGAGCAATTACCCATCTTCGGGCAATACCCGGCCGATGTGGCCATTATTATTGCCGATGGCTTATCGGCCAGCGGCATGAACGCGCATAGCCTGCCTTTGCTGTATGAGTTAATTCCGCTGCTGCAAAACTCCGGCCTAACTATCGCGCCCATTTGTTTGGTGAAGCAAGGCCGGGTGGCCATAGCCGACGATATTGGTTCGGGATTAAAAGTAAAATTGAGCATTATTTTGATTGGCGAGCGCCCGGGCCTTAGCAGCGCCGACAGCGTTGGGGCTTATCTCACCTTTAATCCCCAGCCCGGCTTAACCGACGATGCCCGCAATTGCATCTCTAATATCCGCCCCGGTGGTTTATCGTTTAAAATGGCGGCTGGTAAGATCAAGCACCTGGTGCAAGAGGCTTTCCGCAGGCAATTATCTGGGGTGGGGTTGAAGGATGATATGGGGCTGATAGGGGAATAAATAGCATATACTATGTCATGCCGAACTTGTTTCGGCATGACTTGTTACGTGATTACTGCCCCAATCCTTTCACCACTCTTTGGTCAGGCGGCAAGGCCATAAATTTCTTATAAGAATCATTAATATATAAAGCCAGCGATGGGCCGTTATTGTTCATTACATAAGCATAGGTTGGGCGGTATAGGGTCATAAAATCGGCCAGTTCGCGGCCGCGCAGAGGTACCAGGGTACTTACATAAACCCGGTTAAATACCGAGTCGATATGGCGCTCCTGCTCTTCGCGGGCAAAGTAGCGTTTTAAGCGGCGGGCATTTTTACCCTCGCGGCTAAACCAGGTGCTGGGCGACATAACATATACCTTGCTTTTACGGTACACATCGGCGGACTCTACCCGCGGGTTAAAGGGCATACGGCTTGATAATATATTTACCTGGTTTAAAGCAATGCCTTGTACCAGCATTTTTACCCGCTTTAATCCCATATCGGCCACATACAAAGTATCAGATACATAACCCGGCGACGAGAAGATGAGTGTATGCCCGGGTTCGGTTTGTATGATAAAATTGCCTTTCTTGTCAGTCAGCGTAACGGCTTTGCTATTCATATCCCTGATGAAAACATTGGCTATCCTTTCCGTACCCCCCGATTCAACTACCGAGCCTTTTAATGTTTGCGCATACAGGGGTTTTAGGGCAAACAGCAGGATGATGATGGCAAAATATTTCGTTTTCATGGCTACAAGTTACATACTTACAACCTGCTTAATTGCATATTGGTTTTACATTTAACACTTTTGTACGCTTATTTAATTTACCATGACAATTTGCCCATGCCCATTGCAGATATTGAACAAATAACCCCCGAACTAACCTGGCGCCTGCGCCGCGATGTATTGTACCCCGGCGAATACAAGCACAACATGGGCATGCCCGAGGACGAACATGGCACACACTTCGGGGCATTTGCCGATGGGAAACTGGTGGGTGTGGTATCGCTTTTTCATGAGGGAGGCAATTTTCAGTTCCGCAAGTTTGCTATCGATCCATCTGTGCAGCAGCAAGGCATTGGCAGGCAATTGCTGCAATATATTACCGATCAAGCGGCAGAAAACGGCGCCACCCGCCTATGGTGCAACGCGCGCAGTACAGCCACCGGCTTTTATGCCAAAGCTGGGTTTACCGAAACTGGCGACACCTTCAGCAAGAATGGTTTTGAATATGTAATTATGGAAAAATTACTGATTTCGGATATCGGAGGTTCAATTTCGGATTTGGGTTAGCATACCGATACAAAAAAACCGGCGCCTAAAAATTAAGCGCCGGCCCCAAACTAACTAAACGTTCATTAATTAAATTAAAGAATTACTCACCCCAAAGGAACAACCCGCATATCAATTGAATGTTAAGGGATTGCTATATTTCGGATATCGAATGTTTGATTTCCGATTTTGAAAGTCCTGTTTCCCGCGTTAGGGATAGTAGTGAAAAGCCCACAGCCTGTGTGGAAGGTTGTGGGGCGGGCAAGGCGAGGACTTGTAACGGATAGCCCGGGCCGCAGGCAACGCCCATATTTAGTGCTTTATATCGGTGATTATAGATTTGCTCATTCGATCTTGCTTTCATACTTACGAAGTTTTTAAAACTTCGTAA
>JAQBNU010000107.1 GCA_028288365.1 Chitinophagaceae bacterium
GTTGGGAATGATGGTCAATACTGCGATCTCGGCCGGACTGACTTGTCGCAGGTTTTTTTTGAAATAAATCATCGCTGCAGAACTTACTCCTTCTACGTTACTACCATAAGGAATGTAGTTGAGGTAAAGCGAAAAAATTTCTTTTTTACTGTAGGTCCATTCCAATTGCAGCGCACGAAAGAGTTCAATGAATTTATTGGTATACGATCGTTGTTTGGGTTCTATCAAGCGTGCCACTTGCATGGTAATGGTAGAAGCTCCTGATGTTTTTTTATGTTGAATGGTATTATTGAACAAGGCTCTTCCTATAGCGAAAGGGTTAAAACCCGGATGGTAATAGAAGTATTGATCTTCTTTATATAAAAAGGCGCTTGCCAGTGTAGGAGGAATCTCATCCGGATCAGCCATCAATCGCCACTTTTCATCGGGTGTTAAAAAAGCATGGATAGTATTTTTGTGATGGTCTAAAATCTGTACGGAATATTTTTTAAGTGGAGGTAATGGAAAGAATGCATTCAAAATAAAAAATAATAAAACAGAAAAGAGCACCACTATGCACGATGACGATACATAAGGATGTTTTTTAATCAAACGTTGGAGGAATACAAACACTGTTTTTATCTATGAAGTAAATAGGGACGATCTAGGAGGGACGAGGGACGAAACATGGCGTCCCTCGTCCCTCCTAGATCGTCCCTGTATTTATTCTACTACGATCGTTCTTGCTCCAGAGTAAGAATGATACTCTCCATTGTACATCGCATCGGCGCTGGCAGGTCCCATTTTAAATTGTCCCTTGCTTACTGCTCTCACCACGTAGTAATAGTTTTTGGTTTCTCGTGTTGCTGCGGTGAACAAGTTGATCCTGTCGTCGCGTATGTCGAAATACTCCGGTATCGTATTGTCTTTGATCCATGGAATTTCTGATTGCTCGGACAAACGTGGATTTTCAATTTCAAATCCTGCCGGTAGAATATCAGTGATCACGACATTGTTCACAGTCGATTGGTCTTCTGTGTTCAAAGTCAGACGTACGATGACGAGATCATTTTGCTTAAACTGATTGGATGAAATGACATTTCCATTTCTATCGAAGAACATTTTTCTGATCTTGATGTATTTGTCTTCTTCTTTCACTTCGCCTGTAGCCGACAATCCTTCGCCTTCCCAGAAGTAATACAAGGATCCCGAACCGGACGTTTTGATGTTGATGTTTTTGCCTAACACATTATTGGAAAGCACGAGATTGTTTTTAGAGAATTGCCCTACCACTTTCCCATCTGCGGTGATGGTTGCCGTGACATTACTCTCATTGGCTTTCTTTGCCAGCTTGCCTAATGCGATAAAGGCAAAGGCCATCTCTTGTGTGTTCAGGTATTTTTTATTCTTGATCTGATCGGATAAATGTTTTGCCAACACGCCTATTTGTACATTGTTAGGATCGGTATCAATCAAGATGTTCAGGGAGATGCCCATGTCGCGGATGTAGGAATAAAAGTTTCCACTGAAACTATTCACCGATCTTTCATTGTCTAATCCACTAGGAAGCAGTGTACGGAAACTTCCATTGTCACCCAATAACAAATAGGTACAAGCCAATAAATATTTTGAATCGACGGCTAATAAATTCAAATTAGATTTATAATAGTTCATCGTCGATACTTCCTGATGTCCGGCTAAGGCGAGTACATACATGGAATAGAAAATTTCTTTCGAAGCAATGTTCTTCACTTTGTAACTGCCGTTGTCGAGGTAATAGTATAAATCTTCCGTCGACTTTGTTTTTAATTTCGAAGACAAGTACGTATACATTTTATCCAGTACGTCCGCATTGACCTGGAATCCGGCCTTCTGTGCTTCGTACATAAAGTGCGCGGCATAAACCGTTCCCCACCAACTTTCCTGGTATCCGCCTGGCCAGTAACTTACCGATCCGTTGTACAATTGCATCGCTGTCAATTTGCGTATGGCTTCCTGTACATTATAATCCGGATTTTCTCCGCTGCGGTTTCCTTGCTTTAAACTCTTGATCAATTCTTTCACATACAATTGAGGGAAAGCTTTGGATACGGTTTGTTCCACACAGCCATGCGGATAACCGATCAACTCATCCAGGTTGCCGTAAAATTGTGTCAACGGTGAAGTGCTGATCACCAATTTACCTTTGGCAGAAGAAGGAATGAAATTCATGGTGGTGTTAAATGATTTCGATTGTCCACCGGTAATGATTCCGGAATCAGAAATTTTTATCAACGAAGAAGCTGGACGTACGGTGATAAAATTATCTTCTTTGAAATTTTCTTTCAAGGCAGAGACTTGTGTCGATATACTTACTTCGCCTGTAGTCAATGCACTCACTGCTTTGAAGTATACTTTCATTTCACTGTTCGGTTTCACGCTGATGCGTTGAGTGGATTTATCCATCAGACTCAACGGTCCGCTGATGACAAGCTTTACGTCAGATACTGCAACCTGTGTGGTAGTGTTCGTAATCGTAACAGGAATCAATACGGTATCTCCCGGACTTAAGAATCGTGGCAAAGAAGTATAAACGACCAACGGATCAGCAACTTTCATACTGGCATGTGCGGAACCGAAAGCATCACCTTTATAAGCAACAGCCATGATGCGCAAGTCGCCGGAGAAGGAAGGAATGTCAATCGTGTAACAAGCCTCTCCGTCTGAATTCGTTTTCAATTGTCCACTCCAATAAGCCATCAGGTTCACCCTTCGATTAGAAAGTGGATTGACTCTCTTCTCTAAATCGTACCCGTCACCGGCCATCGCACTTTGTGTTTTGTGAAGCTCAGGTAATAGGTTTGGATAAATATCATAGCTCGCCACTTCCAATGCTTTTTTGCGGAAGAAATATTCGTATGGATCTGGGCTCTTGGTATTTTTCAATTGCAAAATTCCTTCATCTACTACAGCGATGGTTACTTCCGTATTTTTTTCATCTCCTGCTTTCACGCAAATCGTTTGCTTGGTGTTGGATCTGATGCGTTCAATGGCTTTGATGCTCACTGGTATGATGTGTGTTTTATCTACTGCTTTCAATGGAATAAAACCATGCGCAACAGTCAACGGAATTTGTTGATTGCTGTGAGGCTTGATCAGCGTGGCAGAGATGTACGCATTAGGTAAATATTCTTTCTTCACAGGAATGGTCAGCGAAGCAGAGCGATGATCGGTCTCTATATAAAAATGTTCCAATACTTTATTGCGCTCCACCGTAACTAATAATTTTCCGGCAAATGGAGTCTTGAATAATAGTTTGGCTTCGTCACCTACGTTGTATTCTTCTTTGTCGGTTTCGATGATTACACTTCCTTCGGTGTTGACTTCAAACGAAGAGTTGGTTGTTCCATAACCGTAGGCATAAAATTCGGTAGATACATAAGATTTTGCACCAGGCAATAAAGCGCGTACTTCGTATTCGCCGGAAGTATTTGGATAGAAGTTGTAGACATAATCCTGGCTACCGAAAGCAATCGTTTTTTCTTCCAGTACCGTTTCTTTTTTCTCCGATACATATTTGTAGCCGTCGTAACTGTTGCGAATGACAGTTTGCCATTCGTGTTTAATAACTTGCACTTTTGCTTTTGCTCCTGTTACACGCTTGCCATCTTTGTTGACTGCACATAGAGAGATCGGCAAGGTTTGTTTTGTACCGACATAAGAATCGGTGTACTTGATTCCTATCAATGTGTTTTGCGTAATCAAGTTAAAGCTCTTCACAGAATGTACCGGTCTGCCTGATTCATCAAAGACGGTGAGGTAAATTTTTCCGTCCAGTATACCGTTGTTCAGGTATTCTCCCGGAAACTCAAACGATTCTTTGGCGAAGCCTTCGTCATCTGTTGTGCCTTGACGCAGGTCTTGTTCAAATGTTTTCTCTGTGGCTCCTGATAAAATGAAACCGTATTGTTCAAATCCTTTCGGTGAAAAGTATTTGCTACGCAATGACATTTCCATTTCATAATTCCTGCCTACCGCCGGAGGACCGAAAAAGTTTTCGGCTTTCGCATCTACATTCAGTTCCTGGTCTAAGGTCACGGCAGTGCTGCTGAGCGTGGTGTTGATTTTAATTCTATCTGGTAAAAATTCTTCTACGCTGATGTATTTAGATTGAAGTAAGATATCATTCGCGGTATAAATTTCAGCGGTATATGTTCCCGTCACAACAGACGAAGGCAATGGAATGTTCGTAGCAAAAGCTCCTTCTTCGTTTAGCGTACCACGCTTGGTAGTGAATTCTTTTCCATTCGGTAAAGTCAATTTGATTTTAATCGGCGTCTTTGCCAATGGTTTCAATTGCTGATCTCTGACCACAGCATTTAAATAAACCGTTTCACCCGGACGATAAATATCTCTATCGCCATATAAGAAGGCATCGTAACCAGATGGATTATCGCGAGAACCGCCTACATCAAAGCGAGAGGTTTCTACTTCAGAATGGTTGAAGAATAAATAATTGAAATCGTTTTTATTTTGACAAGTCACCATGCGCACATTAAAGCCCGGTGCTTTTTTCTTTACGTTTTCAAATGTGGCAATTCCCTCGCTGTTAGTCGTAGCAGTATAGACTTGCTGATTGTTGCTACTGATGAGATTGACAGTTGCATTCTCAATGGGTGTAGCATGGATGATGGAATTGACAAACACCATGACCTGATCGTCGGTTGCTTTGGCAATCATACCGATGTCAGATAAAGAAACCACTTTGGTAGCGCTGATGTAGTTGTCATTATCTGATTGTACCTTGACCACATAGATGCCTTTGAAATCATTGATGTTGTCAAATTGCAAAGGAAGTAAAGAGACACCATTTTCTTTACTTAACGATTTAGTAGAGATTTTTTTGTCGTACACCATATCTCCTAAATCAGACATGTCTAAGTAAGAATAGTCTTCGTAATAATCCGATTCGTATTCGTAAGAAGAAAAGTAATAACTGTTTTGACGAAAGAAAGCATTGATGTTGTTTTCGTATATCTTGTAAACGGATACTTGTACGTTGGCAACGTTGATGATTTTTAATCCTAAGTTTTTAAATCCTGCATTGCTCAGGTACACACCTTTTTTATTAGAGAAACTTAAGAAGGGTTCTTGAGGACCGAACACAACGGTTTGCTCAAAGTCAGACGGTAGCTTGCCTCCGAAGATTCCTTCCAGTGTTTTTTTGATGCTTACGGTATATGTTTGTTTTTCTACAAAGTCTCCATTGATTCTAAAACCTGCGTTTGTTTTTTCTGTAGTAAAAGAAACTTCCGGATCAATGCTGACATGATCGCTGATGTTGGCGCTACCTACTTCCTGGTTGGTGGTGACTTGTAAATAACCTTTTCCATCTTCGTACAAACTTTCAATCTGCACAATTCTGAAATTATCTTTGGAAGGAATCACACTTTCGTATTTGATTTCTTCTTTGGTTTGATAACTACCAGATGTACATTTCAATCCGGGCTTGATGCTGATGACAATGGCTTTGTCGTTGTAGTTACCGCTTTCTTTTACCGCAATGCTGACCACAGAATTGATGCCGGTTGTCTTGATGTCGAAAGCTACCGGTGTATTGGCAATTTTTATTTCCAGTAAACTTTTAAGTTGGTTAGTATTGATCGGATAATTAAAGGCTACTTCATTGACCACTTCATTGATGGAACGATCGATTTCGTTCTTTGCCCAAAATGTATTCAGGCTCGCTATATTTAAATAAGCCGTATGAAAATAAAGCGTTTCCTCTTCATCGCTCAATTCTTTTTTATCGACTTGTGACGCATATAATTTATCGGTGAAGACAGCCTTATAATCTGTACTCTCTTCGAAGCGGATATCTGGAGAAAAAGTTAATTCATTTTTAGCGGTCCATTTGAATTTCCCTTTTACTGCCGGAGTGAAATGGATGTAGGTCTCATTCGACCATTGGTTGACCAATGAATCTGGCGCGAGGTCTTCGCTAAAGGTGAACGTTAAGTTTTGCTGCAGTTCAATGACATCCTGAAAGTTTTTGGAGGTGATCTTCAAATCACCATCGCCACTACAGGAAATAAAAAATAAAGCAACAAGAAAGGAAAGGGATGAACCGAACTGCCCGATAATTTTTTTCATAAAAAAGAGATTAAATTCTGTAGAGCAATATACCATTCCGAAGGCAATATTTTCTTAGATCGATTGAACTTTTGTATCCCATAAAAAGTCCCGGAGGGACAACATCTCTGTAGGTATAAACGGATACGCCAACGTTAAAGTCCCTTTAGGGACGACATATTAGTTGGATTGAAAAGTGTGTGGGTAATTATAAGAGATGTTGATTTCGTCCCTAAAGGGACTTGGGTTTGTAGGAGCTTTGAGGTTACAGAGATGTTGTCCCTATGAGACAAAGTTGGATGTTACTTCTCTTTTTTAGAAGATACATTGTTCACCGGCACGTACAATACCTTTTTGGTTTCGAAAAATTCTTCCGTGAAAAAATCTGAAAGATTAAACAGTTGAACCGGCTTATTCAATTCCGCAATCTCTTCGTCCAGGTCTCCTCCTTTAAGATAAAGGATGCCGTTTTTCAAATCGTTGAATTGCTCTGCTGAATATTTATTTTTTGTCCAATCGTAAAAAGGTTTTAAACGAGTGACTGCTCTGCTGACGATGAAGTGAAATTTCTCATCCACTTCTTCCGCGCGGCCATGGACCGCAGTAAGGTTGGTTAAGCCTATCGCATCGGCCACTTCCTGTACGACTTTTATTTTTTTACCGATGGAATCAATCAATAGAAAAGTAGATTCAGGAAAAAGGATGGCTAAAGGAATACCCGGAAAACCGCCACCGGTACCGATGTCCATGATTTTGCTGCCCGGTTTGAAAGACATGACTTTCGCAATGCCAAGTGAATGCAGGATATGGCGCTCATAGAGCAAGTCAATATCTTTTCTGGAAATGACATTGATCTGTTCATTCCAGTTTTTATAAAGTGCATCCAGCTGTGCAAACTGAGAAAGCTGACGTTCGCTGAGTCCAGGAAAATATGTTGTGATCAACTCCACAGATGAATTACATAGAGTCTTTGCGGTTCTTCACCAGATCATACAGCAACTCGCGTGCTCTGTGCAACTGCGCTTTTACTGTTCCTAGCGGAGCATCCAGTTCTACGGCTATTTCTTCGTAAGATAATTCTTCAAAATAACGAAGCTTCACCAGTGTCTGGTATTTAGGAGGGAGTTTAGTAACGATGGATTGTACAAGTGCTACTTTTTGTGCCTTGATGGCTTCTTCCATGGGATTAAGACCTCCGTCTTTAAATTCCATGTCTACGTTTTCACCCGCATCATCTTTGTAAGTGCCGCTGATACTGGTAGTAGCAAGCTTCTTCTTACGCATGAAATCGATACAGTTGTTGGTCGCGATGCGAAACAACCAGGTAGAAAAAGTAAATTCAGGATTGAATTTTTGTAGATTTTTGAAAGCTTTCGCAAAGGCTTCTATTGTCAGGTCTTCCGCGTCGTCTACGTTTCTGATCATCTTGAGGATCATATGGTAAACTGGTTTTTTATACCGTGACATCAGTTCAGCAAAGGCCTTCTCATCCCCTGTAGCTTTTGCTCTTTCTATCAGCAGGAAGTCCTTCTTTGCTTTTTCTGAAAACTCTCTGTTCAGCTCCATTTTTTATTTTTAACCAAAAAAGTACTAAAACCTATAATACTTGACGATGCAATATATAAAAAATCCCAAAATAGGAATAACGGAAGTAGGCTTCCTGCCTTAAATATTCTGAAAACGGGGTATAAAATCGCTGTTGCGGCACAAAAAAACAAAGATTGCACAAAGAGTAAAATAACAAGGTCTTCAGAGGTTGTCAAAGCCATGAGTAAAAAGAAGGTCAGCCAGAACCATGAAGCAGAAATCCAATAAGTGCTCAAGAGCCATTTGATAGTGGGTTTGTAGCGTTTACCGGCAGATAAGTGCCTTCTTTTTTGTTTCCACCAGGCGCTCCAAGTATTCGGAGGGAAGGTTTGTACAAAGCTTTCCTGATTCGTGCAGGCAACGGCATCTTTTCCAGTTGAGAGTTGATTGATCAGTAAGTCGTCATCTCCACCCAGATGGTTTTGAAAGGGGAAAGCATCCAGGTGATTTTCCAGAAAGTCTTTTTTGTATCCCAAATTTCTCCCAACACCCATGTAAGCCATACCAGAGTTGGCCAGCGCAAAATATTGTAGAGCGGTAAACAGTGTTTCTGTTTGAATGATTTTGTTTAAAAGACCTTGTTCAGTAGCGTACGGACTATAACCCAAAAAAATATCAATGCCCGGTTGACTCAATTTCTCCGCAAGATGTCTCAGCCATTGGTTAGAAAGAGGAACACAATCTGAATCGGTCAATGCGAGTAAAGGATATTGAGCCTGACGAATACCTTGAGTCAATGCATGTTTTTTAGAATTCCAGTTGACAGGTGTTTTTTCAATCGTAACCACTTTCAATTGCGGAATCGACAAGCGTTGTGCTTCCAGCCAGCTTGCGGTCTGGTCTGTAGAGCGATCGTTGACAAGGATGATTTCAAAAAGAGGATAATGTTGCTGTACAAGAGAAGGTAATAATTGTTGCAATCCGGCGCAGTTGTTGTACGAACAAACCACAATGGAAATACCTGTCGATGAATTTTGTTCCCTGGAACCACTTGTCGATTGCTCAACAGAAATCTTTTGGCGAAAAAGCATCCACCATGAAAGTCTCACGACGGCAGCCAAAAGGTATATGCACCATAAAAAAACAATCATTCTTCGAATACAGGGCTAGAAAGACTTAAATAAAGCGAAATAAAACTATTTTTGTAAGCAAAATTTTCAAGAGACTAGAAATGTTTGATATAAAAGGAATAGATCCGGGTTCTAAAGCAAGAGCTGGCGTATTACATACCGCTCATGGAGATATTCCAACACCCATCTTTATGCCTGTAGGCACAGCAGGCACGGTGAAAGCTGTGCATCAACGTGAATTGGAACAGGACATCAACGCTCCCATTATACTCGCCAATACCTATCATTTGTATTTGCGTCCAGGCATGGACATTATAGAAAAGGCCGGAGGCATACATGGCTTCAATGGTTGGAAACGCCCTGTATTGACCGACAGTGGAGGCTTTCAGGTCTATTCATTAGCAGGTATTCGAAAAATAAAAGAAGAAGGTGTAGAGTTTCGCTCGCACATCGATGGTTCAAAACATTTGTTCACACCCGAAAGTGTGATGGATATTCAGCGCACCATTGGTGCAGACATCATCATGGCTTTTGACGAGTGCACTCCGTATCCTTGTGAATTTGGTTACGCACAAAAATCATTGGGCATCACGCATCAATGGCTGAAAAGATGCTGTGAACGTTTTGATACCACCGAACCAAAGTATGGTCACAAACAAATGCTTTTTCCAATTGTACAAGGCAGTGTGTTCAAAGACTTGCGTAAACAATCGGCGGAAGTCATAGCCTCTTTTGAACGGGAAGGAAATGCCATAGGTGGCTTGTCTGTTGGTGAACCGGCGGAAGACATGTACGAGATGACAGATTTGGTCTGTTCTATTCTACCGAAAGAAAAACCAAGATACCTGATGGGTGTCGGTACACCGGAAAATATATTGGAATGCATTGCGTTAGGTATAGATATGTTTGATTGCGTGATGCCCACGCGAAACGCGCGAAACGGCATGTTGTTTACCACGCACGGCATCATCAACATTAGGAATGAAAAATGGAAAACAGATTTTAGTTTGATTGACGATGGGTTAGATTGTTTCATCAATCAATATTATACCAAGGCATACCTCAGTCATTTGATTCGAAGCGATGAAATGTTGGGTGGAATGATTGCGAGCATACAAAACCTAAGTTTTTATTTGTGGTTGGTCAGAGAAGCCCGCGAGAAAATTTTGGAAGGAACGTTTCGCACCTGGAAAGAACAAACGATAAAAAGAGTCATGCAAAGATTGTAAATGAATGATGAAGAAACTGGACGTATATATTATAAGGACATTCCTCACGACCTATGCTTTTGTAGTAGCTTTGTTGATCGCTGTGTTGGTAGTGGTTGACATCACAGAAAAGCTAGATGACTTTATTAAAAGTGGGTTGGATGGTTATACGATCATGACAGAATATTATTTCAATTTTATTCCGTACCTCATCAACTTACTCAGTCCGATTACTATTTTTATCGCTACTATTTTTGTGACGGCCAACATGGCTGCCCGCGTAGAGATCATTGCTATTTTATGTTCGGGAATTAGTTTCCTTCGTTTCCTGAGACCTTTTGTAATGGGTGCTGCCGTGATCGGCTTGATTTCTTTCTACATGGGCGAATGGTTAATACCGGTAGCCAACAAGGCAAGAGTAGATTTTGAAAACAAATACATCAAGGAGAATTATTATTTCGGAGGAAGAAACGTACACCTAAAAACGGCTCATGACACCTACGTTTTTTTAGAAAGCTATAACAACCATACGAAAGTAGGTTATCAGTTTACGCTGGAAAAAATTGAAGGCAATGACATGAGCTACAAACTCAAGGCACCACGCATCGAGTGGAAGGAAGACAAGCAAAAATGGTTTGTAGAAAGTTATGTGGAGCGAACGTTCAAAGATGGTAAAGAAACGTTTACCAAAGGCGTTAATAAAGAGTTGACGCTGAACATGCGCCCCGACGATTTTGAAAGTACGTATTTGTTATACGAAACATTCACAATGGGAGAGTTGTCGGATTACATTGACAAACAAACCTTGCGTGGTGCGGAAGATGTAGGGATTTATATTGCCGAAAAGCACCAGCGTTATACCTATCCGTTTGCAGTGATCATGTTGACCTTGATTGGTGTTTTCATTTCCGCGAGAAAAAGCAGGGAAGGGCCGGGCTTAAAAATCGCTTTGGGTTTTGCATTGGCTTTTGTCTACATCATCTTCGTGATCACCAGTCGCAGCATGGCCAACGTCGGTTCCATCGGTCCTATCATCGCAGCCTGGTTACCGAATATTATTTTTGGAAGCGTAGGGTTTTGGTTGTACCTGAAAGTACCAAAGTAAAAAGAGAGAGATCAGAAATGAGAAATCAAAGAAGAATTATTTTTCTGATCTCTGATCTCTCTTACTTTATAACCTTCCGGCCATTTCAGATCCTTAAGAGATTGACCAACTTGAAATATCCCATACACAGCCGATCCTGATCCACTCATGGAAGCGTAGACGGCTCCATGTTCATATAACTTCTCTTTTATTTTTGCTACTTCAGGAAATTGAGGAAATAAATGTTCTTCAAATTGATTGCTCAAGCAATCTTTCCAGTAGAGAGGACCTTTTAGTAACGTCTCTTCCAGGTCAAGAGATAAAGCGCGTGGTTGAACACCTGCATAAGCTTGTTGCGTTGAAATGTGAATGCCCGGATGCACCACGAGAATAATATAATCTTTCAAGGATAATGAAACAGGCGTAAGTACTTCTCCTTTTGATGTGGCAATACACGGTATGTTATGCAGAAAGAATGCACAATCACTTCCCAATTGTGTACTCAGTGGAATTAATTCGTCTCTTGATAAATTCAATTGGAACAAGGTATTGAGCAACTGCAACGCAACCGCTGCATCGGCAGATCCTCCTCCAAGTCCCGCACCCATTGGGATTTCTTTGTGAAGATGAATAGAGCAAGGAGCTATTGCATAGTTCTGTTTTAATAGCTCGTAAGCTTTAACAACCAGATTTGAAACAGAATCACCAGGTATCTTAATGCCGCTGGAAGAAAACGAGAAAGCAGAAGAAGGAATAATTTCAACTGCTTCTTCCCAAGCAACAGGATAAAAGCAAGAAGCAAGGTCATGAAAGCCGTCACTTCTTTTCGAAGTAATGTACAACCCCAGATTAATTTTTGCATTCGGGAATCCAACCATAAACCTAAAATGTAAAATACCGTATGGAGTTGTAAATATAATCCTGTAATTTGATCGAGAGAATAATATTCAACTTTTTAGCTATATAATATATGTTACTATACGGAGCAAGCGGCCATGCTAAGGTGGTTAGAGACTGTATTCTTGCTAGTGGGAAGACGGTAAATGCACTTTTCGATGACAATACGGACTTGATAAAGTTAGACGACACACCTGTCGTTGGAATTTATCGCGCCGATTACGAAGCAGGAGCTCCTGTGATCGTAACGGTTGGAGACAATCTGGTAAGAAAAAAGCTGGTATCAAGAGTGAAACATGCTTTTGGTACAGCCATTCATCCTTCCGCTGTGGTGTCAAAGTATGCTAAAGTAGGAGAAGGTTCAGTCATCATGCCTGGATCCATTATCAATTCCGCTTCGCGAATAGGTAAACATTGTATTGTCAATTCTGCTGCCATTGTAGAATATGAATGCCTGTTGGAAGATTTTGTTCATGTTTCTCCAAACGTTACGTTATGTGCCGGTTCTTCTATCGGAGAAGGTTCTCATATCGGAGCAGGGGCTACCATCATTCCGAATAAGAAGATTGGTAAATGGTGTGTAATCGGTGCTGGATCTGTTATTACGCAGGATGTACCGGATTATTCTATGGTAGTTGGAGTACCTGGTAAGATTATCAAAGCACTGGTTAAAAAAGTATAAGTAACGCATAAAATTTACTAAATTCACAGTCCCGCCCATAAGCGGGACTGTTTTATTTATATAGCCCCTTAGTTCCATGAAGACGATCAGTTTTGTAGTTGTATTGTTCTTATCGCTGACTACCGCTTTTTCCCAACAGTCGCAAGATGCGGTATTTAAGAAAATAGAAAAAGGTTATGAAAGAGGAGATTATAAACCTGCTTTCAAAAACAACATTGAATTGATCAAGAAGCTATCGGCTTCTGGCAACAAATCAGAAATTGCATCGGCACATTTTTTAGCCGCGCGCGGTGCAGATTTGATGGGCAAGTTTGATCAGTACCAATACCACATCGTTACAGCCGATAAATTGTTTAAAGAATTAAGCAACGATGATTTCAAATCGTATGTCAAGACGGCATTTTATGCCATAGATGCTTACACGTCTTACGGTGATTATGTCAATGCCAACGATTACCTGCAGAAAATACAAGTGGTTTTAACCAAGAACACAACGGCTGTGGATAGTGCATTGACCTTTGAATGGAAAGAACGTCAGGTGATGATGTACTTTCATCAGGGGTTTTATTTGAAAGCACAGAAAGCGCTGCCGGCAGTCATTGATTATAGAGAAAGGAAGATGGTGAAGTATGAAATGGTCTATGATAAGAAAAAAGGAAAGTTGGTAAAAATAAAATTGAACAAACAAGAAAGAACCCTGCGACAAAGGAGATATGCGTTACTAAAAGAGCTGGAATCACAAATTGTATTTGAAAATGGTGATTATGATAAAGCATTAGAATCAACAGAAGAAAATGAAAATTGGATCCGTAAAAATATAGGGAAGAGAGATGTGGCGTATTTGAATAACCTGGTTATACAAGGATTGTTTAATGAAGCACAAGGAAATTACGACGATGCCAATAAGCTTTTTGTGAAGGCTGAAAAAATGATTAAGAAAACGAAATATCTTCGTTACCGCTCTTACAGCAGAGAAGCGATAGAGATCAATGAGTATTTAGTGTCTTCGTATAGCTATACAAGACACGTTACAAAGTATGCGAAGCGCAGAAAGTTGCTGGAGAAAAAAGTGAAAAAACATTATGGCAAAGATAATTACTATTACGGCCGTGTCATGATGCTCATTGTCCAGAAAAATTTATACCTGGGCAATTGGGACAAGGCAGAAGAACTCATCAATAAGCAGCTGCAAAAAAAGGAGATTTTTCCTGAAGATCATTTAGCACGTGCTCAAATTCTTAATGACTTATATGAAGCACAGTTGGAATTAAACGAATACAAAGAAGCTCAATTGTCGCTTGAGAATGCTGCTAGCATAAAGAAAAGCATGTTGGGTGAAAATGCACCACTGTACCATATGGAAGAACTTTACCTGGCCAATTTCTATGTAGAACATTCTGATAATTTTGTAAAGGCAGAAGAAATCTACAATCGTAGTTTGGCGGAAATTGTTGCTAAAGAAATCAACCACAAACAAAGAGCTTATCAAACTTTTCTGGAAGGAGAAATTTCCCTCTATCAAATCATGGATAAGTTTAACACAGCGTATGCAAGAAGTAGAACGTTGTTGAATGAAACGCAAGCGAATTATGGCAACAACTCTTTAGCCTACGCAGAAGCTTTAGTGAAAGCTGGCGATGTAGGTATAGATGTAGGTAAATACACAGAAGCAGAAACCAATCTTTCTCTGGCGTTGAAATTGATTGAGGCCAACGATGCACCAAACGAAAATGAAATATTGGTTTACGCATTGGAGACTTTGTCGCGCTTGTATGTTATACTTGGCAATTTTGATCAAGCTGAAAAAATGCTGAACAAGTCATTGAAAATTTCTAAAAAGACAAGCAATGAAGACAAACTGGCAATAGCCACGGAAGAAAGGGCACTGTTGTACATCAATACAGGTCGTCATTCTGAGATGGAAGAAAAATTGAAGTCGGTGATCAGTGCCAAGCAAAAGCGTTATGGTAAAGACAACAGAATGTTGATCAAGCCTATTAATTATCTTGCTTATCTATACTACATCATGGGCGATTATGGCAATGCGGAAAAGACGCTGATGCCTGCTATGAACATGAGTAAAAAAGTTTTTGGCGACAAATCCATCCGCTATTCAGAATCGCTGCACATACAGGCCTTGGTTTACCAAGCTATGGGAGACTATGAGCGAGCACTGGAATTGGAACAGCAGGTGTATGATATTCAGGTAAAGCAATTAGGTAAACAACACATTACGGTTGCGAATACACTAAATGAGTTGGCCTTGTTGAAGTTTTACAATAAAGAAGAAAATAACAAAGTAGAAACCTTATTCAAACAATCGTTGGATGTCATAGACGAAAACATTGGTAAGGATAATTTGTTGTATGCAGAAGTTTTGAAGAACATGTCTTTGTTTTATCTGGGAACCGATGAATTGGATAAGGCGGATAAATCAATTGATGTTGCTTATAAAATTTGGATTGAAAAATTCGGAGACCAGAATCAACACATCGCAGAATATTATTACATCAAGGGCAGCATTGATTTTGCTAAAAAAGATTTCGGTAATGCCAACAATGATTACATCAGTGCTAAGAATTTATACCAACTTGTTTTCAGTGATAAACATCCGGATTATATCAAAGCATTAGGTAAAAGTGCACAAATGCAATACGTACTCGGCGATTATAAAAATGCTATTTACTTTGCGAATGCCACCGTCACTAGCTATTTGACGTTTATCGCAGAACAGTTTCCTTCTTTGAGTGAACGAGAGAAAACAAAAGCTTGGAATATCATGCGTACAGATTTTGAATTTTATAATTCAATGGCATTATCGCTCAAAGATAAAAATCCGGAATTATTGTCTAATGTTTATAATATCAGCATGTCTACGAAAGCGTTGATGCTTTCTTCTTCCGTAAAACTCAAACAAAGAATATTGAATAGTGGCGACAGTTTGTTAATGAATCGTTACCAATCATGGATCGCTAAAAAAGAATTGTTATCGCAATTGTATTCGATGAATGCTGCTCAGATCACCGCTTCAGGTTATGATGTGCACAGCCTGGAAAAGGAAGTGGAAGACCTTGAAAAAGTGTTGAGTGAATCATCAGAATTATTTGCAGAGAACTACGAAAAGAAAACGGCAGATTGGAAATCACTGCGTAAAGTGTTGACAGAAAACGAAGCGGCAGTAGATGTGATTCGGTTTAGAAAATTTGAAAATGGATTTACGGACAAAGTAGAATATGCTGCACTTGTTGTCACCACGGAGACCAAAGATAATCCGGTGGCTGTTTTAATGACCGATGGAAATGAGCTGGAATCAAAGTACCTGAAGTATTACCGCAATTGCATGAAGTATAATATCGAAGATGAAAAATCTTACGACAATTACTGGAAGCCTATTAAGAGCATCATTGGTGAAAGAAAAACAATTTACTTTTCTCCGGAAGGAGTATTCAATCAGATCAATTTGGAATCGATTCCTTTAGGCGAGGGGAAATATGTGATCGACGAACGTGAAATCGTATTGTTGAGCAACATGAAAGATTTATTGGTTGATAAGTACCGTACATCGAAAGCCAGCAAGTCTGCCAAGCAAACAGGTAGAACAACCAACTCTGTTGCTCTGTTTGGAAATCCGAAGTATTACAACGACAAGCAGGGACATGTCAAGCAATTGCCGGGTGCAGAAGAAGAAGTGAAAGTAATCAGCAAAACTTTTAGTGATAAAGGTTGGAACGTATCAACTTATCTGTACGACAACGCAGAAGAATCGAATATTAAAAAAATGGTCAGTCCAAATGTATTTCACATTGCGACACACGGATTCTTTTTGGAAGATGTGAGACAATCCAATACCGTCAATGAATTAACGACCGATGTTTCTCAAAACCCTTTACTAAGGTCCGGTTTGATTTTGGAAAATGGAGGATCACTCATTGAAAAAAACGATGTGCTAGACTTTAATACAGAAGAAGGAATCCTGACTGCTTACGAAGCCATGAACCTAAACTTTGACCATACTGACTTAGTTGTTTTGAGTGCCTGCGAAACAGGACTAGGAGATTTGATGTTGGGAGAAGGGGTATATGGTTTACAACGTTCCTTTATGGTGGCCGGCGCGCATAATATCATCATGAGTCTCTTTAAAGTTCCGGATCAACCGACCATGGAACTGATGGCTGCATTTTATAAAAATTGGTTAGAAACCGGTGATAAACGCCAGGCATTTTTGGATGCTCAACGAACCATCAGACAGAAATATCCTGAACCGATCAATTGGGGATCTTTTGTGATGGTTGGATTGTAGTTTCAGCGTCAATAGTATATCTGTGACTTATGGATAGTGTATGGATAGTGTATGGATACTGTATAGATAGTGTATAGATAGTGTATAGATAGTGTATGGACTACAATTATTTATTTGAACTAAAAGAACCATTATTAGTCTTCATTTTTACAAAACGACAGCCCCCAATTGACTTTTGAGAGGCTATTGTCGTTTTATGGAAAAATATGAAATCGAGCTGTGATTTTTTCTCTAAGGATATAAAAATTAGGGAGTTCTAACTCGCTTAGATCCCATTTTTATTGAAAACGTGCTTTCGTTTTACATTCACCTATTTGCCTTTCAATCAGATTTGTAGCGTTTAATGGGTAGAAATGGCTATGTGGTCTAATAAAAGTTAAACTATTGGTTCAAAAATTACAATTGAAAAGGTTTAATTGTAATTTTATTAATATATTTTTTTGTTTTTCTACGTGCTTTTGTGCGATTTAAACTTTATTTTCGAATCTGATCTAATACTTATTCCTACATTAAGGTATTAAAGTCAGATAGAATTGTATTTCATCCGTAAAATTAAATATAACATGAGACGACTCCAACTTCTCTTTTTAATGGTTTTTCTGCTTGGCATCGTGCCGGCTTTTTCTCAAAGAATAGTAGGTTATTATCCTTACTATAGGACATTCAGTACATTCGATGCGAATATACAATGGAGTTGTATTACAGATGTCAATTATGCTTTTGCCTTTTTGGACGGATCAGGTAATGTGACGATTCAAACACCTTCTAACTTTTCCGGTGTACAAAGCAGATGTAAACCGATCAGTTCTACAGGGCCTAATCTATGGATGTCTATAGGAGGCGTTGGGCAAGCCAGTTATTTTTCAAGTACTGCTGCTAGCGGTACTGCTACCACGAATATGGT
>JAQBNU010000083.1 GCA_028288365.1 Chitinophagaceae bacterium
TTTATTCAGGTTCACGGCAGACAAAGCATTGTTAAAGACGATGGCTTCAGGCATCAGACCCGTATACTGTACACCCGTATACACATCGGTACCGGATATAGAAGTGCCTCCTATGCCGGTTCCCTTATAGCTGGTACCCGTAGCATCCGAAGCATCCAGCGGATAAGAATCACCGGCGGAAGTAGCAGTGACATCCGTCTTGCCATCGAATTGCATCATGACCGTAGAAGGTGTAGTAACCGTCGCTCCTCTGGAACGCATGGCCATGGCGACATGTGGAATGTTGTCGTTTACACTGGTCGTAGAGTTCACATCCCAGGGTTCTCCATTTTCTATTTTTAATCCCAGCTTACCACCGGTGAGGCCGAAGCCATAGTCTCTGCCCGTGTAGTACGTTTCTGTGGTAATGAAATTGGGACTCGCCCAGAAGTTGCTGGTGCCGGCACTTTGCGTGGTTTTGAAAACGACCATCGATGTACTGTTGTTGATGGTCGGTCTCATGTTGGTCGGATCATCCAACGAAATCATCGCACCTGAAGTACCAAACTGAATGCTGGGATTGAAGTTGATCGAATTGCTGCGGAACCTCGGCCAGCCTGCACTGGAACCCGATATGCGGTTGAAGTCGAAATTACTGGAACCGGCATTGTACCAGTTGTCCAGCTGCGCAAGGTTGGTCGTGGTACTGGTCAGCGAAGAGGCTTTCAACCAGATCTCTAAACCCGTAGAAACACCGCCAGGAGAGGGGGTCAGCGTGGCCAATGTAAAGACCTGTCCATGGATAAAGTCTACACTGTTAAAGGTCACGATGCCTGCTGAGTAAGAAGAAGGCGTAATTCTTTTTACGGTTCCGGTAGTGAAATCACCGTCTCCATCCAGGTCTATCAACAAGCGCATGTCGTAAAAGGTAGTAGCAGAAACGGGAATGGACGTAAGATCCATCGTGAGTGCGACATTGCCTACTGTGCCTGTTTCATAGATGAGCCATTGACGCGACAGTCGTCGCAAAATGGAAGAAGGACATTCTACGGTAGATTCAACCAAACCTCCGTTCACGACAGTCGGTGGTTGTGTACCGTTGTCATTTCCCCATAACATAGAAGAGTTGTCGGCACTGAACGCATTGGGTGTAGCAAAGGATCCACCGCCGTCTACCAGCGCCATGGTGACGATGTCATCTGTATTGGCCGATTTGGATTTCAATTGAGACAAGCCGGCATTGTCGTCTCTGGCGATGCCGGCAATATCGTTTTGACTGCTGCTATTCTGCTCCCAGGTCATGGTGCCGTTGGAGGAATAGTAGTCCAGCGGATTCGCATTCGTACCTAAGGTGATGCCGTATTTTACAGCAAGGTAACTTTGTACTTTCTGTTGTTCAAAAGCAGGAAGTGTGGTACCGAAGAAGATGATTTCTGAAATGGAAGAGTTGCTGTGGTAACCGGAAAAGTTATCGCCTCCTACGGTGAGTGTACCGGTCAACCCTATGCTGTTGGTACCGCCACTGTTGGTAGCTACAACCAGTCCGTTTTGGTAGAGGCTATCTGTGGTGGCATTGGTGGCACCGGTACAAATGTTCCAGTCGCCAATCACACCACCCAATTTTTGATTGCTGGTTGTCGGATGATCCATGCGCATCTCTGTGGCGACAGGATAGGGAGCACCTTCAAAACCAAAGCGGTCGTTGGGAAATGCTTCTTCCCATTTCAATAAAACACCGCTGGTTCCTGCGGTGAGTTTGGAAACGATAAAGACGGTGTTGTCTGAAGTCGATAACAAGTCACTGCCCACTACGCTGGAGTTGTTGATGTAATCGTTACCGCCAAAGACCACGGCAGGATTGAAGTTGGCCGTATTGCTGCTGTATTGCGGAGCGTTGAAGACGTTGGTGAAATTGGCATTGCCGTATTCGGTGTTCCATCTCGTTACCGTGCTTCCGCTTTTCACTAAGTTGCCATCGGCTTTATACCAGGCCTTCAATGCATTCGCCACGCCGCCAGGAGCAGCAGAGTAGTACAAGGCAAACGTACCGTTCATGTCCTGTCCCCCTGTACCGGAATTTCTTTGTACCTGCAGGTAGTACACGTTACCCGGTACGGTAGTGAAGACCACGCTGGTCTTACTGCCTGCTGCTGCATTGCCGCAGGCCACTTCTGTCAGGGTGCCGCATGCACCGGAATAGATGCCTACAGTGTGCGTATAATCTCCGGTCAGTTCAAAGGTATAATGGGAAGTCTGTGCAGTAAACTGGTACCAACCGTCGTCCTCGTTCGTGCCGGTCATGCAGGATGCCGAAAGACCGTCGTAGACATACGTGCCGGGTAGCGTATAAGAAGCAGTGGAAAGTGTTAAGGTCGGTGTAAGTGTGACAGCGGAACTACAAAGATCAGCGGGGTTTTGTGCAAAGGTATTTTTGATGCTCAATAAGCACAGGAGCAACAAGATGTAATTGTTGTTTTTGAGATGAAATGTTACACTAAAAGTTACCGTGCGGGAAAGCCCTGTCATGCGTGAGTCATTTAAATTCTTTTACGGAATATTCTCAAAACAGTTTTAGCTATTTAGCGGTGCTTAAGGTATTTAATTTCAGGTAGATAAAGAAGAGTGAAAGGCCTTATTTTTGCCGGCTGGCAGACTTTATTATACGGATAAGAAGGCGATTTCATAGAGGAAAAAACACCCCAAATGGTACATAATTAAAAACTTCGTATAGAAAGTGTGTTTAACGGGGGAAAGAAGGACTTTAAGACCACCAAAATTCAATGTTGGGGATTATCCCGGAACTAAAAATAACGGGGATTGACGATGTTCTTTTTATAATATTTGAACAAATACGACAAAACGATTTCATGTGCACCGGTTTTGGTGAGGCTGGAGTTGCCAATGCTTTGGTCGTAGGAATAACCAAAACTCAGTTGTTTGTTGAGATTGAATCGAATGGAATAGTTCACCGACACCAGATGCCTGTAGGATACACCTACCCAAATGATCTCATCGATCAGTGCATGTAGGTTAAGATCTACAAGCAAAGGAGAGCGGTTGTAATAGTGCAGTAAAAAAACTGGCTTCAGTTTCAACTTGGGAGAAACATCAAATACTTTTCCGGCTGTGGCAAAGAGATGGCGGTAAGAACGGATGTCGTCTTGTCCATCGGTGGTGTAAAGGAAACCGGAAAGATTTTGTGCAGACAGTCCTGCAAAGAACGTGTGGGTATAATAATACGCACCGGCAGAAACAGTCGGCTGAAATAAATTCTGGTTGCCACTCGGTATCGCCGGATCGTTGGGATCCTGGTAGGTCAGGTTGCTGTAGCGTATCGAATAATTCGTCATCCCCACACCCAAACCCAGCGATAATTTTCTTTCCTCCGAGAAGTTGATGCGGTACGAGTAGATGCCTTGCAGCGTCAGTTCATTGTAGATGGAAGTCTTCGACTGATACAGCAAACCACCGAAAGAAGAGTTGTGTTTGTTGACCGGCGAGTGCACGGTGAAGGTAGAAGCGAAAGGAGAACCGTCTACTCCGATCCATTGCTTGCGCACGATGGAAGAGGCACTCAGGGCATTGTGCGAACCGGCATACGCAGGATTAATCACCAATCCGTTGAATAAGTATTGCGTGTAGATGCCGTTGTTTTGCGCACGGCATAAGCCTACGCTCAGAAGCGATGTAAGAATAAAAAATATGTAGACTCTTTTTTTCAACTGTTCTTATCGTTTGATCACCACGAAGCCTGTCAGCGAAGGTTTATCCGGTATCTGAATGGAATAATAATAGGTGCCGTCAGGTAGACTTTGTCCCCCGCCATGTCCGTCCCACACCACGTCTTCGTTGTTGTAGTGACTGGCTTCATACACCGGCACGCCCATGAAATTGACGATGGAAACTTTGTTGTCCGGGTAACGTTCAATGCCGTTGATTTTCCATACGTCATTCAATCCGTCTCCATTCGGAGAAAAAGAATTGAAGATCGTAAAGTCCTGTACTTTTAAAATCTTAACGGTGTCTGTATACAACTGGGAACAAACCCCTGAACGGATCAGTGCCCTGTAATATAAATCGCTGGTGGTAGAACCGGTATAACTGATCTGAGCAGACGTGCTGTTCAGTGCGGTATTGACGGTCGCGAAATCATCTTCCGATACTTCCCAATGCAGTACCTTGCCTACTGCTCCGCCCACTTGAATCGTGCCTTTGCTCGGGTCAGCTTCGGTAACGGTCAGTGTACCCGCCACGGTTTGCGCATCGATGTTGATGTGAAGTGTATTGCTGTACACCACAGAGGAGCAAGCATCGGTGACTTGTAAACGGTAGCAGGTGGAATCGGTAAGTCCCGCCGGTGCGGTATAGCTGAGGCTGGTGGCACTGGCAATGTCGCTCCAGGTGTTGTTGCAAAACAAAGACGATTGCCATTGGTAGGTGTATCCTGTGCAGCCTCCGCGTTTATTGTTCAGCACAAGTAAGGGAGGATAAGCGGTTGTTCTCGAATAAAAAGGCAAAGGGTTATTGATAGAAACGGTATCGTTCAACAGAAAGGAAGCGCGTGTATGTCCTGCGTTGCGTTCTCCTAAAATAAAAGAGCTGACATCTATTTTATACCATTGTTGGTTGAGGTCGTAGATGACAGTGGAGTTCAGCGCAACAGGAGAGGCCGCGGGTTGAGTGGCCCAGCTGATGCTGCTTTCATCCCAGGTGGTGTCTGTGGAATAGGCAAAGAGCGTGGTATTGGGATAGCTGACCATGTCGTAGGCTCGCACGTAAAGAAAGGCATTGTTGAAGTTGGACGTGCGAATGAAAGAAATATCAAAACTCACATAAGCCTGCATGATGTTGTTGGGTGCATTGGCATTCACCAACAGTTGTCCCGGCGTAGGTGTAGATGCCCCGCTTTGTACATAGGCATTGCGATCGGCCACGTATGCGGTACTGTCTGCAAAGGCAGCAGGATTTCCAGTCAGGCACTAGGCCTGGTTATTGGTGATTCTTCCCGCATACAAATCAGTAGGTACGCCCGTGGCTACAAAGTTGACTGTCGCGGAAGATTTGCCGCCACGGTCCAGCCATTTGTATTCTACTTGGGAATTGGCATCCAAGGTGCCTGTCCATACGGCAGGATAAACTTGTCCGTAGCTCACCCTGCGAATCACTTCCACACCATCAATAAGCAAAGAAAAATCATCGTTCTGTTCGGTGATATCAATACGATAAACATCCGGAGGAAATCCTTGACGCTTGTAGCTGATGGAGTGGTTGTCAATGGTTACCGGACATCCTATATAACCCGCTACCTGTGGCGTACCGTTGTTGGGACTAAGCAGAGGATCCCAAAGCGCAGCGGTATTGATGCCAAGGTTATTGTCTACATAAAAGCCTTTGTAGGTGGTCCAGTTGATGCCATTGAAGCAATAGGCAAACCACTGGTCGGACCCGTAAACACTGGGTGTCCCGGTGTCCGGTAAGATCACCAGTTGCACCGCTATTTTCTCGCTTTCGCAATTGTTTCCCGAGTCGTAAGACGTGACATAATAAGTCGTGGTGACAGAGATGACAGGTGTGGTATAAAAGTCTCCTTGTGAAACCAACGTGCCGGCAGCATCATACCAGTTGTAGGTGTCAGTAGAATTAAAGGCGCTTAAGGTAAAAGATTTGGGTGTACAGGAAGCATCTCCCGTAGCAATAGGATCGGGTGGAGGACATTGGGCAAAAAGTGGTAAGCTCCCAACTACCAAAAATAAAAAACAGACAACGACTACTTTGTGGAGAAAAGGCATAGCGTTTTAATATTCTTCCTGCAATCTAATCTTTAATTACTATAAATCAGTGAATCCTCTTGTTTCATGTAGGCTTATTTCGGCTCACTGTTTTTGTTTTTGCAGCTCTTACAAATTCCTGTTGCCGTGATGTTCAACGAGTGTACTTCGTAGTTTCGTGGATAAGCAATGGCAGGGAGATGCACCTCTTCCAGACAAAAGATCTGGTCGCAAGAGGAACAATTAAAATGCAAGTGCTGATCCTGGTGATGCTGAGGATCGCAAGCCGAATGACACAAGGCAAATCGCGTTTCTCCCTGTGCAGGTACCTGGTGTATAATACCGGCTTCTTCAAAGGTATTGAGCGTTCTGTAAATGGTGACCCGGTCATAGGCGCGGCCTAATTCTTTTTCCAGATCACTATGAGCAAGAGCATATTCATGGTTAAAAAAAATAGTCAACACGTGTAGTCGGGTATCTGTTTTTCTCAGTTGATGCTTCTCCAGTATATCGGCTAACTGTTCTTTTGAAACCTTGGTCATGGGCTGTTCAGTTGTTACAGCAAGTTACTGATTTTTGATGAAAAGTTGTCAGGCTATATTCCTGTAATTTCTTTACTTGCTTTCAACAAACTTTTTGTTAAACTTGTAGTAAGTAACTTTTATCGTATTCATTAAACCTTACCCATTATGGCTAAAACGAAAGATGCTCAGAAAGAAGCAAAGAAAAAACCTTTGAAAACTGCGAAAGAAAAGAAAGCAGAAAAAATCGCTAAGAAATCAGGGAACTAGTTGAAGTGAGCAGTGGTCAGTGAACAGTGATCAGTCGATACTTCATGACGGATTGAATATTAATGACCTTTTTATTTTATTACTGACCACTGTCTACTTATTATTTATGGACCGCATACCCGTTACAATCATTACTGGTTTTTTAGGCTCGGGTAAAACAACATTATTAAATCGCATCCTGGATCAAAACAAAGGGAAACGAATCGCCATCATTGAAAATGAATTCGGTGACCTCAACATCGATCGTTCGCTGATCACATCAGAAAACGATGGCATCTACGAATTGAGCAACGGTTGCATCTGTTGCTCGCTCAACAGCGAACTGATCACGGTACTGTCGAAACTCATCCGCACCGCTGAACCTCCCGAATACCTGGTGATAGAAACCACCGGACTGGCGGACCCTACTTCCATTGTATTGTCTTTTATCTCCGATGTAGTCGTACAATCTGCTTTCGAACTGGATGCGGTCATTACACTAGTGGATGCATTGATGCTGAACAGACAATTGAAAGATCATCCGGAAGTCAACAAGCAATTGGCACTGGCAGATGTGATCGTTCTGAACAAATCAGATTTGGTTTCTCAAGAAGAAATAGATCAGCTCAGTCAAACGATAGAGGCATACAACCCGCAAGCAAAGAAAATAATCACCCATCATGCGGTAGTCAATGAACCGCTGTTGTATCAAAGAGCCTTTCGCGCGGAGAATGTACAGCGCAACATGAAGGCCGATAAGCCTCGTTTCTATGTCGATCATTTGGCACAAACCAGTAGTCTGTCTCTGGTGTTTGATAGATCCTTTGATTTCTTATTGTTTAACAATTGGATGAACTACCAGTTGAACGGACGTTGCGGAGAATTGTACCGTTGCAAAGGCGTATTGCATGTAGAACACTTCGAACAAAAGGTAATCTTTCAGGGCGTGTACGATCAACACATGGTACAAATGGGAAGTGTGTGGGGCGAAGAAGAGGAGAGGATCTCGCGATTGGTTTTTATAGGAAAAAAATTACAGACAGCAGTCATCACAGCAGGTTTAGAACAGTGTTTAACGGAAGCGTAATATGATCTTATCAGGACAGGAAATAAAAAGAATGATGGGCACCGACATAGTGATCGAGCCTTATGAAGAACGTCTGGTGAATCCTAACAGCTACAACCTTCGCCTGCACCAGGATTTACTGGTGTACGATGAAAAGGTGCTGGACATGAAAAAAGAAAACAAGGCCACCAAGCTGGTGATTCCGGAAGAAGGCTTGTTGCTGGAAAAAGATAAACTATACCTTGGTCGCACGCTGGAATATACCGAAGCGCACAAGCACGTGCCCATGCTGGAAGGACGTTCTTCCATTGGTCGCCTGGGTCTTTTCGTACACGTGACAGCAGGCTTTGGTGATGTGGGTTTCTGTGGCTTCTGGACACTCGAAATGTTTTGTGTACAACCAATTCGCATTTATGCCGGAGTAGAAATCTGTCAGATCTTTTACCATTCCATCGAAGGCGATTACGACTTGTACAAAAGCGGAAAGTACCAAAAGAACAAAGGTGTACAACCGAGTTTACTCTTTAAAGACTTCGAGCAAAAGAAGGACTAAAGAGCGCCTGCTGTAAACGCTGAATGCAGGGATGATCGTTTTTAAATGTTTTATCTTCAATGGAACCGATCAGGCTGATGCCGGTGATGTTGGCGGTAAATACGGTTGCGTCTGTTGTTAATTCATCTAGTGTTTGTCTGGTTTCTTCAGCAGGCAATTTCATCTCCATGCAAATGTTGAGGATGTACTGTCTCGCTACTCCCGCAATGCACCCGGTATCCAGCGAAGGGGTGTACAACACATCTTTCATGATCCAGAACAAAGCGCTGCTGGATGCTTCGCTGAGATGTCTTCGTTCATCCAGCAAAATGATCTCATCTAGTTCTCTGTTTGTTTTTTCCAATCCTGCCAACACATAGTGCAGGGCACTGAGTCGCTTGAACGAACTGTACACCGATTCTGTATTCGTGACCGTGTTAGCGATGCAGGCCTTGTCTTTCGTGGCTGGAGCAGAGCGATACGTTTTCAGTTCCAGCAAATAATGGATCTTATGTTGTTGCGGTGCATACAATCCATCACTGTCTCTCCACACGATCCATTTGACAATGGCTTCCTGAGGTTGATCATTGGCTGTCCAGAGTTGACGGATGAGTGTCTCTAGTTTTTTGATGTTCCATTCCGAAGCCCCTTCCAACTGCAGCACGCGCATGGCTTGTTGTGCACGCTTGAGATGTCCTTCCATAAACCAGACGGCGCCGTTGCGCACAACCAGTGTTTCAAAAAAACCATCGCCGTATAAAAATCCTCTGTTGGAAAGCAGCACATGTACTGCATCGGCTGCAATGAGTTCGTTGTTTACCAATACCGTTTTCATACCATCAAGTTAGATAAAATAATTTAATATAGAGTTCGGGGATAATTGTATGATTTTATTTGGAGGCTTTAAATTACCCTCTGTATTTTCGTTGTGGGGAATGCAGAAACAATTCAGAAGTCATTATAAATGGATTTGTATAAGGGCGTGCCCCTTCGGGTCGGGCTTTCCGCTTCAAGTCCTCACTCCGCTTCGCTCCATTCCGGGCTTTCCGCTGCAATCCCTCACGCAGCTTATTCATCTCTGAATTCTACATTCACTCTATCCTAAGATTTGATCGCAAAGAGTAAACGATTAGCGTTAGGGATCGAGAGGAAAGCCCGAAGTGCGTTGGTCTTGCGCGGTAGGCGGACTTGGAGCGAGAGCCCGACCGCCACTAGAAAGATCGGTAATGTTTGCAAGATGGATTGGCGGTAACGCCCTAATCTATCCTACAACTTTTAAGCAATGCAAAACAATATCCTACTTTTCTTTATGCTGTTTCAAACTGATCATCAACACGCCGCCCATCACCACCAGCGTGCCCAGAATTTGCAACCAGGTCATGGTCTCGCCCAATACGATATTCGCGAGTACAATCGTAGACACCGGACCGATGGTGGAAATGACTGAACTTCTTTCTGAACCAATCAGCTTGATGCCTTTGGATAAAAAGTAAGCCGGTAAGAAAGTGGAAAAGATAGCCATGGCTAGACCATATCGAATGATGGGATCGTCGAAGGAAGGGAATGCCATTCCTCTGGCGATGATATAATGCAGCAAGATCGCAAAGGTGGCGATGAGCATAGAGTAGGCTGTAAATCGTGCAGCGCCTATGCGTGGAATGATATAACCGGAACCGATGAGGTAAAGTGCATACGTGAATGCACTCCCGAAAATCAGTGAACCTCCGGTGATCAGTGTGGCCGTAGGAATCAGAACAGATTGTCCCATTTCTTCCGAGAAAACTAAAATCATTCCGGCATACGTGATGAACAAGGCCATATAATCTCTTCGCTGCAAGGTAGAGCGAGAGAACAAAGCTGTTAACAACACCACGATGGTCGGATAAGAAAATAAGATGATGCGTTCCAAACTGGCGGAGATATAAGATAGTCCTATAAAATCCATCAGACTCGATAAGTAATAACCAATGAAGCCAAGCAGGAGAAGAATGAATAGTTCTTTTCTCTTCAAAGGCTGCTCGTTCTTGTTGTGTGTAGAGTTCCAGTAGGCGAGGAGAAGAAATAAAGGTGCTGCAAAAAGAAGCCGTAGAAATAATAAAGTGATAGGATCGGCACCGAAGAGATACGCTTTTTTAGCGAAGATTGCTTTTACAGAAAATCCTGCCGCACTGATAAAAACATAGAATGCTCCCTGGTGTAGATTTGATAGTTTAAACGCACTCATAGGATAGATATAATTAGCCTCTTAGCCAATTTGTCCGTAAATTAGCACTATTAATGTTGTCAAAAAAAGACGAAGAATTGAAAACGTTAGCAAAAGTTGAGAAGGTAGCTGTATTGGGTGGAGGAAGCTGGGCCACTGCCATCGTTAAGATCTTAAGTGAAAAAGATATAAAGATCGACTGGTGGTTGAGAGATCAGGAGTCAGTGCAATGCATTAACCAGAAAGGAAGCAATCCTCGTTACCTGAGTCACATCCGTGTCGATAACACCAAGGTGACTGCGAGTACGGATCTGAAAGCTTGTTTACAAGACGCACAGGTTGTCGTGCTAGCTGTTCCTGCTGCCTTCATCATGGACAGTCTGTCTTCGTTCGAACAGTTATCCAAAGAACAGGTATGGGTATCGGCTGTGAAAGGAATGATACCTACTTACAATTTATTGGTAACGGATTATCTTTTTAAACACAAAGGTATTCCCATGGAACATCAGGTTGTGCTCGCAGGACCTTGTCATGCAGAAGAGATTGCGATGGAGAAACGCTCTTACCTCACCATTGCCGGTGTGAACCAGGAAGTGAATGAAGTAGTAGCGGTATTGTTTGAAAATAGATTTGTAAAAACATCGACGCTTACTGATCTCTATGGAGTAGAGTATTGCGCCGTGATGAAGAACATCGTGGCCATCGTCTGCGGACTGGCCCGCGGATTGAATTATGGAGATAACTTCCAGGCAGTACTTGTAGCAAACGCGATGCAGGAGATTGCACGCTTTCTGCAAAACTTATACCCTGGCAACCGAGACCTCAACGGTTCTGCGTACCTCGGTGACTTGCTGGTGACAGCCTATTCTCCTTACAGTAGAAACCGCAACTTAGGAAATTTAATAGGCAAAGGATATTCGCTCAAAGCCGCACAAATGGAAATGAACATGATCGCGGAAGGATATTATGCCGTGAAGTGTATTCACGAACTCAATGGCAATGACGAAAACACCACAGTAGACATGCCCATCACCAAAGCCGTATACCATGTCTTGTACGATCGTATTTCTCCCATGGTGGAGTTGAGGATATTGGAAGACTGGATGGTATAAAAGATAAGAGCGTAGAAACAGAAAGAGAGCGGATATTCCTTCGCTCTCTTTCTGTTTCTACGCTCTAAAATGTTCCATTTCCTGTACGAGCCTGCCTACGGGCAATCCCATGACATTGTAAAAATCGCCTTCAATTTTTTCTATGGCAACCAATCCTATCCATTCCTGGATACCGTATGCTCCGGCTTTATCAAAGGGTTTGTAATGATGCACATAATAAGAAATTTGTTCATCAGATAAGGGCCTGAAAAAAACACGAGTGGTTTCAGAAAAGGAATGTTTCTTTTCTGTGTTGCTGATGCAGACACCCGACACCACTTCGTGCATGCGACCGCTCAGGCGTTTCAGCATGGCGAAGGCTTCTGCACCATCGGCAGGTTTGTTGAGTACGGTGTTGTCAATGATGACTACCGTATCTGCGGTAACAAGCAACTCGTCTGGTTGGAGACGATCCATAAAGGCAATGGATTTTTTATTGGCAAGGAACTCAGGTGCCTGATGAGGAAGTACATCCGAAGGGATGGTCTCATCCATATCATTGGTGCGGACTTCAGGAGTGATGCCCAACCCCTCCAACAGGGTTTTCCTGCGAGGGGATTGGGAACCAAGAATTATTTTTTCCCCTGCGAAGGGAGTGTATTGTGCTTTGAGCGGATCTAAGAAATTATTTACCACAAATTTTATTCTTCAAACCCTCGCTGTCTTTGAAACCCAATTCAATGGCCTTGGTTAAATCTGCACAAGCGCCAGCTTCGTCTTTTAACTCATCTTTAGTAAGCGCTCTGTAATGAAAGGCTTCTGCATCTCTAGGATTTAGTTCGATGGCTTTGTTGAATTCTGGCAGGGCAGCTTTTTCGTTGTTCAATTCACGGAAATAAAGTCCTCTGTTAAAGAATACGATTCCATTGTTAGGGAATTTTTTAGCTGCTACATCATACACTGCTTTGGCTCCATCGAAATTCAAATTGACATATTGGGCGTGTGCCTTATCCAGGTAGGCATCCAGAAAATCTGGATCAAGAGAAAGCGTAGTATCGTAATCTGCTATAGCCGCATTGTAATCTCTTAACTCCGCGTATGCCGTAGCTCTGTTGAAGTAAGCACTTTTATCTTTAGGATCCAGTTTGATGGTTTTGGTATAATCGCTGATGGCTTCTTTGTACTTATCCAAATTGCTATAAGCAAATCCTCTGTAGAAATAACCGTAGTTGTAATTAGGGAATAACTCTACCGTTTTGTTAAAATCAAGAATGGCAGATTCGTATTTACCGTATTCGTTTTTCGCTAACCCTCTTCCATAATACGCATCAAATTGAGCAGGTCTCAAATCGATGGCTTTGGTATAATCAGCAATAGAAGAAGGGTAGTTACTCAATAAATAATATTCGTTTGCACGATTGGTGTAGGCTTCATAGATCGTACTGTCGCATTTGATGGTAGCGGTGTAATCGGCAATGGCTGCATCACGCGCACCCAGCTTGCTGTGCGCAATACCTCTGTTCAGGAACAACTCACATCTGTTGGGGAACTGAGGCTGACAACTGTTGAAATCATTGACCGCTCCTTCGTAATCGCCCATTTCATTTTTTGAAAGTGCTCTGTAATAATACGCTTCCCAATGATTAGGTTTAGCTTCTAATACTTTATCAAAACCCAATACGGCACTGGCATATTTCTTTTGATCATAGAGTTGCTTCGCTGCCGCATATTCAGCAACAACATCAATGTTCTCCTCTCCGCTAGGGTATTTTTTATAATCAAACTCGATGTAATCAAGGTTATTGCCACCTGTGATTTGATCTAATGATTTTTTATCGTCGGCTACTTTGGTGATTTTAATCAACACGTAAACCTGCTCTCCACGCAAACGAACCACATAGACATCGTTGGGTTTGAGTTTGGTCAAACTCGTTTTCCATTTTTTACCAATCACGAGTACAGGAAGCTCATCCAGCGATTGTTTGTCGAAATCCAATTTAGGAAGTTTCACAAACTGAGTTTCGTTTAAAGATTTGAATTCCTTTTTAAAGGCAGGAAGGTCTTCCTTCTCTGTGTCGTTGACCAAATCCTTTCCGGTGTCAGCGTCTTTAATGGTGAGTGATTTATCTGCTTTAAGATCCCACGCCGAAGCGTTTGGTCCTTGCATGTTCCATATTGTTCCTTTTAAAACTTTTACTTCAGTTTGTGCCGTAGCTACTGTAAATAAAAAAGCAGAGAACAAAAAAGTGAGTATAGAATTTCTTAACATCGGTACTTTTTTTTACCAATGTTAAGAAATTTAAGTTAAGAAAGAAAAAAAGAGGAATAAAGTTATAACGGAGGATTTGACTTTTAATTGGAAGATTGTCCACAAGTCTTTTTCTGTAAGCGTTTCGCATCTGCGTTACCCAGCGAATCGGCTTGTTTCAATGCTTCACAGGCCTCCGGGTGTTTTTGTAATTCGAGCAGAACCAATGCTTTCTGAAAATAAGCATCTCCGTCCTTGGGATTGAGCTGTATGCAGGACTCGAAATCCAGTAATGCTTTTTGATTTTGTTTTCTCTCCGCATAGAACATACCCCGGTTATAATAAGCATGGCTCAGGCCTGAAAATTTGGAGATGTATTCGTTAAATGATTTTTCTGCACCGGCCCAGTTTCCTTTATAATAAGTAGTCATGGCTACCTGATTATAGGCTTCGTCAAAGTTAGGGTCCAGCTGAATGACCTTACTAAAATCAGCTAGCGCTTCGTCGTATTTTTTTTCGCTTTGGTAACATAATCCTCTGTTAAAGTAGGAATGAAGGTCTTTACTGTCCAATTGAATCGCTTTGGTAAAATCAGCGATTGCTCCATCGTATTGATTCAGGTTCCAATAAGAAGATCCTCTATAGAAATAACCGTAGCTGAATTGCGGATAGAGTTCCACTACTTTATTAAAATCAGTCAGCGCATCTTTGTACATCCCAAATTCTGAATAGGCCAAACCTCTTTTGTAATACACTTCAAAGGTATTATATCCTTGAAGTTTACGGTCGATGATCGTGGTGAAGTCCTGAATAGCCTGTGAATAC
This sequence comes from Chitinophagaceae bacterium, assembly GCA_028288365.1. Classification (GTDB taxonomy): domain Bacteria; phylum Bacteroidota; class Bacteroidia; order Cytophagales; family Cytophagaceae; genus JACMQM01. The sequence goes on from JAQBNU010000083.1 coordinate 14,483, forward strand.
TTACTGATCAGGTAATATTCGTGTCCCCTCATCAGGTAAAAATGCCCGTTGTAAGGATCATGCACCAGGTATTTAGAAATGGCGTCGATGGCTTCTTCATGGCGGCCTTGTTGTACATAGCAATCTGCTTTCATGCCATCTACTTTCCAGCTGTTTTCTTTATCAATAGATGCATAAATATCCCAACTTTCAATGGCACCTGAACAGTCACCAAGGTTGGATTTTGCCTGGCCAAGCAAGGCAAATACCTGTGCATTATCGGGAGATTGTACCGCCGCACTGTCTAGTTTGACAAGCGCCTGCATGTAGTCTCCTTTGTCCAGTAGCTGCTGGGCAGCCTGCATCAAAGGAGTATTTTGAGCCATACAGGTAGTGGAAATCCAAATTCCTGCTACCAATGTCAAGAGCTTTGGGATACGAGCTGTCATAATAGTCTTATTTAAATATTTATTAGTATCAATTTAAGCTTATTTTGGACAATCAGAAATAGAATCTGGTTTATTTTCAGGTGGTAACCAATAAGAATTATAAAAAGAAGAAGGGAGGATGTCATATTAAAAGTCTATTTTTTTGATGAAAACAATTGAATGCATGTGTTTTGAAAATTTTACACTTAATAATTCCTTCATTTTGTAGTAAAAAATGCTAAATTTGTATGTTAAACTCTTTTGAATAGTTAGTCTTTAAAGTCAATTTTAAACCTTTTACAACATTGGATTTATTTGAAAAATTAATGACAGACAGAGGGCCGTTGGGTAAACACTCTTCTGTTGCACACGGTTACTTTGCATTTCCTAAATTGGAAGGAGAAATTGCACCTCGCATGAAATTCAGAGGTAAAGAAGTGTTGACTTGGAGCTTAAATAACTACATCGGATTGGCCAATCATCCTGAAATCAGAAAGGCAGATGCTGAAGGAGCCACGAAATACGGCCTGGGTTACCCAATGGGATCTCGCATGATGTCAGG
>JAQBNU010000086.1 GCA_028288365.1 Chitinophagaceae bacterium
TTTTTGTCGTATGGTAATTTTTCATCGTTCCCCATTCGACAGTTTCTTTTAGCTCTTTGTTGTGGTAATCGAAAAGTTGTACCAGCGTATACTCATCTTCTTTGATGCCTAAGTAGGCGTTCTTCAATGCGTCTGCGGTGACGAGCTTGTTCATCGTACGCATATCACGGCAGTAATCGAAAATTCTTCCTTCGATTTCTTTCATATAAGCGTTCAACGTTTTAGCTGTTTCATTTGTGCCTTTTACTTTTCCGTTGTCCCATTGGTCGGCTGAAACCGAGCGCTGGATCGAGAACTCAGCGCGCATAGAGTTGACTGTAATGCGGCAATAGATAGGAAGTAATCCGTTCTTGCTTCTTGAACTTCTTACGATAAACGCGGTGCTGTACGTGGATCTTGTTTTCATAATCTTTACTCTTTTTTGTTCACCTTTTGGATTAAAAACTAGGTTGTTTTGATGTCAAAACGAATCAAAACAAATCAATATAAATAACTGATATACTGATTATTACAACGAAATAGGTGAACAGTTTGCAAGTATAAAAATGTTCACCGTATAGTTCACCAGAGTATTGAAAAAACTTGAATAATATGAAAGGTCTAAAAACAAAAAAGCCTTTAAATCATATGATTTAAAGGCTTTTGATGTGAGTTGGTACTCATTATGTCGGGGTGGCAAGATTCGAACTTGCGACCTCCTGGTCCCAAACCAGGCGCGATGACCGGACTACGCTACACCCCGAACTTATTATTTTATTATGAAGAGAAAGGCGATGACCTTATCCCGAAGCTTCGGGATTACACTCCGATTTATTATCATTATATATGCAAATCTTCTATTTGCAACAGTTTCCTTTTCTAGTGAAGAGTTCGAGTGAGGAGTGAAGAGTTTTCACACTTTGTACTCACACTCACACTATTCATGCGGAGAGGGAGGGATTCGAACCCTCGGTACGGTTTAACCCGTACGGCAGTTTAGCAAACGGCTACTTTCGGCCTCTCAGTCACCTCTCCTTTTTTGAAGTGGATGCAAATATAAGTATCCCTTTTGAACTTACAAGCCTATTTTATAAAAAAAGTAATAATAGTTTAGCACATAGAAGTCAATCTTATGATAATTAGTAAATTCAATGCATGATTTGGATTTATTCCCTCACGTGGCAGGAATGGATATTGGGAGCGCTCTTTCTCTTGTTTGGTGCGATCTATCTTTATAAACTCAACACGATTGCGATACACCTCAAAACATCTCCGCATACACGCGTTTATTTGAAATTCATACTGCGTAGCTTGGTGTTGCTTTGCGGCATTGTTGCCTTACTCGGACCTTCTTTCGGTTACATCAGACAAGATCAGGTACTCGCTTCCAAAAACTGGTTGGTGTATGTAGATGTCTCTCAATCCATGTCCGCACAGGATGTACCGCCGTCTCGTCTGGAGGAAGCTAAAAAAGTAGTGTTCACGCTCTTTGATCAATACCCCAATGATTTATTTGCACTCGCCGCTTTTGCTCCGGCAGTACAAACCCTTTGTCCGCTAACTTCTGATCGTGATGCGTACCGTTTGTTTGCCCATCAGCTTTCCACTTCTTTGTTTGCTCATCCTGGCACCAATGCACGCAACGTATTCTCAGATATCTACAATGAATTGTATCTACGCTCCAAAGAAGAGAACCGTTCACAAAAATCTTCCATCGTATTGATCTTAACCGATGGTGAATTTCATACCAACATCCCGCAGTCCACGGTGATGTCATTGAAAAAATTGCCTTACCATTATGTGATCATCGGAACAGGATCGACCATTCCTACGCCCATTCCTACTGCTAAAGGTTTTGTGCTGGATGATCAGGGAAAGAAAGTATTGTCAAGTCTTGATCGTGAAGGCTTGCGCCAATTGGCTTTCGATTTAAAAGGCGCTTATTTCGATGCGTATGAATACGAAGCACTGACCAAATACAGCGCTGCCCTTCCGGGTCTGGATCAAAAAAAAGACAGCACCCATACTTCTATCAATAAATACTTTTATTTTCTGGTATTATCCGTTTTATTTATGGCCATGGATATTGTCATTACCGTAAAAACCATGACAATCTAAACCTCATGAAACTCTTCTTCCTTGTATCTTTCTCTTCTTTTTTTTCCTTTCTCTTTCACATCCATGAAGTGAACGAGTTCAAGAAAACAGCGAAGCAATACTATGCAGAAAAAAAATACCTGGAAGCCATCAAACTCTATACCCTGCTCGAAACCAAATACCAGGTCAAAGAAGCCAACCTGCTGTACGACCATGCCAACGCCTGCTACCGCTCGATCCAGTTCAGGCAGGCCTTTAAATATTATCAACTCATTGCTGACGGTACCGATTCTACATTGGCTTCTGAGGCCCTGAATCAAATGGGCATCATTTGTTGCAAAACCAATAAACTGAAAGAAGGGAAAGAATTGTTCATTCAATCGTTGCGAAAACATTCCAGCAACACACATGCCGTGCTGAACCTGGAATGGGCGATGACCCTGAAGGATGTACCGGAAGAAAGAGAGCGCAATAAACAACAGCAGCAACAACGAGAACAACAAAAGAAAAAATCGGGAGAAAGTCATACGCCGGATCCCAAAACAGATCCGGAAGGCAATGACGAGGAAGCCGATGCCTTGCGCTCTTCCACTCACAAGAACAAATACATGGACATCAACAAAGCCCGGCTGTTGCTGGAGTCTATGAAGAACTCCGAAAAACAATACATTCAACAACTTCCCGTTAATACTACATCAAACCCTAAAGAACCTGCCTGGTAATATGAGCAAAGTCGTTTACATCCTTTCCGCAGCACGCACGCCTATCGGTTCCTTCGGTGGAACCTTGAGTTCTGTCAGCGCCACTCAATTGGGCGCTGTAGCCATCAAAGGCGCTTTAGAAAGAGCAGGCGTAGCGCCTGAACATGTTGAAGAAGTATACATGGGCAATGTGCTCAGTGCCAATTTAGGTCAGGCACCTGCCCGTCAGGCCGCTAAATTCGCAGGACTCCCGGACTCTACCGAATGCACGACCATCAACAAAGTATGCGCCTCCGGTTCTAAGGCTATTTCATTGGCAGCACTCGCCATACAAAGTGGCAATATACACGTGGCGGTAGCCGGCGGCATGGAAAGCATGTCCAACGTTCCTCACTACCTGGCCAAAGCGCGCTTCGGCACGAAACTCGGCAACGATACGCTGGTAGACGGTTTGATCAAAGACGGACTGTGGGATGTATACAACGACTTCCACATGGGCAATGCCGCGGAACTCACTGCGAAAGAATTAAATATTTCTCGCGAGCAACAAGACGCCTACGCCATTTCTTCTTATACCAAATCAGCAGAAGCCTGGTCGAAGGGATTGTTCAATGAAGAAATTGTACCGGTAGAATTGCCGGGGAAAATTCCGATGACCATCGACAGAGACGAAGAATACAGCAAAGTTAATTTCGATAAAATCCCTTCTTTGAAACCGGTCTTCATCAAAGACGGTACTGTCACGGCAGCCAACGCTTCCACCCTCAACGACGGTGCGGCAGCGATTGTACTGGCCAGTGAAGAGTATGTGAAACAACATAACCTGAAACCGATCGCTAAACTATTGGCAGCTGCTGACTTCGCGCAACAACCGGAATGGTTTACCACTGCTCCTTCCAAAGCTATTCCATTGGCTGTGAAGAAAGCCGGACTGACCATGGATCAAATTGATTTCTTTGAAATCAACGAAGCCTTCTCTGTGGTATCTGTTGCTAACAATCAAATCCTGAACCTACCGGAAAGCAAAGTCAATATTCATGGAGGTGCCGTCGCATTGGGCCATCCACTCGGCTGCTCGGGCGCACGCATCGTGGTGACGCTTCTTCATGTGTTGAAAGAAAACAACGCGAAGTACGGAGCATCCGGTATTTGCAACGGCGGCGGAGGTTCTACGGCGTTGGTATTTGAGAGGGTTTAAAAAGTAGAGCAGAGAAACAAACTATTATTCGCTCTATGCTCTGTTGCTATTTCTATGTTTTTGTTGGCGTCTCGCCAACAAGCGTTGGTATGAAAACGTGTTAATACAATCCGGTTGTTGGCGAGACGCCAACAACGAGTAAATCCTACTTCATGCGATCTTATGGATTCATATGGCTACTTCTGTTGGTACTTTTATTTTGTACTGTGAGAAGTCATGCACAACGCAAACTCATCACCGTGCACTACCCTGCGTTTGATAGTGTAGGCATGAAAGTTCCTGTAGAGTTGGAATACCAAACACTCGCCGAAGACACGACCATCAAAGACGGTTACTGGGTGCGCTATTCGCAGGAAGGTGACACACTTTCTTTTCATAACTACATCCACAATGTATTGAATGGTGTACAGGAAGAATACTACGGAGACGGACACCTGAAATCTAAAATCTTTTACAAAAATGGCAACCGCATAGACTCTGCATGGTTCAAGGAGTTCAATGGCACGCTGTCTTTCATCGAGAAATACCATGCCACTTCTTCCAAAGATTTGGTGCAGACCAAACGCATCAATGTCGATCGCCAAGTAATTGCCAACGGTTACCTGTTGCACGATTTACCCGATAGTGTATGGACCGAATATTATCCCAAGGGAGAAAAGAAAAGTGTGGCACACTTTGCAGACGGAGAGTTGAACGGATGGGTGGAAACATTTTATCCGGATGGACATACGTTGCAAAAAGCACAATTCAAAAATTCTGAACTGGATGGAAAAGTATTGTTGTATTATCCCGAAGGCAACCTGAAGAGCGAATGCGAGTACCAGCGTGGTCAGCAGAATGGACTGCTCATCGAGTATTACAACGACAACAAAACAAAAACGAAAAGTCAATTCAAAAACAACACCTTGAATGGTTTGACACAACGTTATTATCCCAACGGGACATTAGCGACGGAAGAAAATTATATGAATGGTGTGTTGTTTGGTTTCTTCAAAACCTATTTTGACAATGGACAATTGGAAAGTCAGTCCACACTGGAAGGCGGCAAGAAACAAGGCACCTACATGGAATACACACGCAACGGTGTGTTAATTTTAGAGACGGGTTATAAATCGGGTGTGTTGGATGGAGAAAACAAAGCCTACTATGAAAGTGGTAAGCCCATGCACAAGCTGAATTATAAAGACGGTGTGAAGACCGGAAAGAATTACCTCTACTACCCTTCAGGCACACTGAAAGAAGTGGATACTTACGATACCGATAACAAGCTTGTTAAAACGAAAAGTTATTACGAAAACGAACAAGTGAAAGAAGAAGGAACCTATATCATAAAAAACAACCAAGACCCCAACGGCTGGATCAAAGAAGGCGCGTGGTCGGGTTATCATGAAAACGGTAAACCGAGTTACAAAGAATTTTATGTCACCGGAAAAAAACATATGCAGCAATTCTATTACTTCGCTAATGGATTATTGCAACGAGAAGAAAACTATACCTACAACGTCAAACAACTGCGCTGGGTCAGCTACCAGGAAGAAGGTAAAATCATCCTGGACATGACCTATAAAAACAATAGTCTTTACGGACCCTATAAAGAATACTATTCTTCCGGCATCCTAAAACTATCGGGCAATTATACAGGTGGCAAGAAAACCGGCGACTGGAACTATTTCAGCGAAACAGGTAAACTGGAGAAGAAGGAGAATTATAAGAATGATGTGTTGATGAAAACGAAGGTGGTTGGGGAAAAGTGATCAGTGGACAGTTGTCAGTGATCAGTAAGGTGGTTCAACTAAACTCCTAGGATCTTTAAAATTAAAAGAGCGTAGAAACAGAAAGAGAGCAAAGCATATCCGCTCTCTTTCTGTTTCTGCGCTCTGACAATAACTGATCACTGACAACTGTCCACTGATCACTACTTTTATACTTTTTTTTCCTTACTTTTACTCTTCGAAATTACCCTACATGAAAACAATCAAGGAAACGTCTTTCCACTTCCCGGGACAAACCGGATTTTACAAAGGTAAAGTAAGAGATGTATACCATTTCCCCAACCAACTGGCAGTGGTAGTCAGTGACCGGATCTCCGCGTTTGATGTCGTGCTTCCCCGCGCCATTCCTTACAAGGGACAAGTGTTGAATCAGATTGCAGCGGCTTCTCTGGAAGCAACTAAAGACATCGTTCCAAACTGGGTGTTGCATGTACCGGATCCTAACGTGACCATCGGCGTGAAATGCAAAGCATTGCCTGTAGAGATGGTAATCAGAGGGTACCTGGCTGGACATGCGGCCCGTGAATACAAAGCAGGCAAACGCATGCTTTGTGGTGTGGCCTTACCAGAAGGATTAAAAGAAAACGACAAACTGCCTCAGCCCATCATTACACCAACCACCAAAGCATCGGAAGGACACGATGAAGATATTTCCAGAGAAGAAATATTGGCGAAAGGGATTGTTCCGGAAAACATCTACCTGCAAGTGGAAGCCTATACCAGAGCCTTGTTTCAGCGCGGTACAGAAATCGCGGCCAAGCAAGGACTCATCCTGGTGGACACCAAATATGAATTCGGAATACAGGATGGTAAAGTATACCTCATCGATGAGATCCACACACCGGACTCTTCCCGTTATTTTTACACCGAAGGTTATACCGATCGTCAACAAAAAGGAGAAGCACAGAAACAGCTTTCCAAAGAATTTGTAAGACAATGGCTCATTGAAAACGGATTTCAGGGAAAAGAAGGACAACAAGTTCCTGAAATGACCGATGAAATTGTGAATCACATTTCAAACCGCTATATTGAATTGTACGAGCAAGTCACTGGCAAACATTTCATCCCTTCTACAGATGAAGATCCTTTTGCCCGGATTGAAAAAAATATTCTTAAAATTATTCGTTAACCCTTTTTATCCTTTTATTTGTAGCGCTTTGCATTGCAATAAAGAAAATCAGCCATGAAATACACACTTGAAAAAAATGATAAGTACACCCTCTTCCAACTCCACGAAGAGAAGCTGACCTCTTTGGTAGCACCGGATCTGAAAACTGAATTGGTAAAACTAAATGCAGAAGGTACGTCTAACATCATTTTAGATCTTGGAGATGTGAAGTACACCGATTCTTCGGGATTGAGTTCTATACTGGTTGGAAACCGTGTGTGTCAAAACGACAACGGTACTTTCGTATTGACTCGTCTGAGTGATCACGTCAACAAGCTGATTCAAATCTCACAACTGGATACCATCCTCAACATTACGCCTACCGTAGAAGAAGCCATAGACCTGGTCTTCATGAATAGCTTAGAGAACGACCTTAGAAAAGAAGGCGAAGAAGAATAACCCTTGGCCATAGAAGTACACATACTGGGTTCGAGTTCAGCCACTCCAATTTTTGACAGGCATCCGACATCGCAACTGGTTCGTGTACTCCACCATACATTCTTAGTGGACTGCGGGGAAGGAACGCAAATGCAGCTGACCCGCTACCATCATAAAGCATCCAAAATTTCACACATCTTCATCAGTCACCTGCACGGAGATCATTACCTTGGTCTTGTGGGTTTACTGAGTACCATGAATCTTCAGGGACGCAAGACACCACTCTTCCTATACGGCCCTCCTGGCCTGGCAGAGATCGTGACGGTACAACTCAAGTATTCAGAATCGCGTTTTAATTTTCCTGTACATCTGAAAGAGTTGGAAGGCGATAAATTGTATACCATACTCGAAGAAGATAAATATAAAGTGGAAGCCTTTCCACTTGAACACCGCATCCCTTGTTATGGTTTTCGATTTACACTCAAGAAAACTAATCGCAAACTCAATAAATCAAAACTTCCGGAAGACCTGTCCTTGCTGCAATTGGGCGCATTGAAAAAAGGATTGGATGTATTCGATGAAAATGGAAACATCCGTATTCATAACCAGGACGTGACCTTTGATCCTCTACCGGAAGTGAGTTACTCCTACTGTTCAGATACCTGCTACACTCCACACCTGGCCGAATGGCTGAGAGGGACCAATCTCCTGTACCACGAAAGTACATTTACGTCTGACTTCGCAGAACGCGCCAAAGAAACGTTCCACTCTACCGCGGCACAAGCGGCACAAATAGCCAAAGACATGAAGGTCAAGAAATTGATATTGGGTCATTTCTCTGCGCGCTACAAAGACCTACACCCCTTGCTGGACGAAGCCCGAAGCGTGTTTCCTTATTCTTTTTTAGGGATAGAGGGACAGACGTTTATAGTGAACCAAAGTTAGAAACCAAAAATCAGAGATCTGAAATCAGAGATCAAATAAAAAAGAAATAAAAATCAGATTTCTGATTTCAGATCTCTGATCTCTCAATTTATGGAACAAGGAAACCCACAAAAGCGCAACCGCCTATTCATCGTGCTCTCCGGCATTTTCATTACCAATGCGATCTTAGCAGAACTGGTGGGGGTGAAATTATTTTCCTTAGAAAACACGTTGGGATTTGAATTTGAACCCATTCGCATTTTTGATGCTACGCCGTTGGGATTGAACTTCACTGCCGGTGTGATTCTCTGGCCCTTTGTATTCATCTCTACTGACATCATCAACGAATACTTTGGTCATAAGGGAGTACGCATCATCAGTATACTCGCCGCCGCGCTGATCTCTTATGCGTTTCTGTTATTATTTGTCGTGACGCAGCTCGCTCCTTCTGATTATTGGGTAAGCTTGTATGCCACGACACCAGCCGGAACTCCGTTTGATATCAACTACGCGTTCTCTTTGATCTTTACACAAGGACTGGCCATCATCGTGGCGTCGCTTACCGCTTTCCTGATCGGTCAATTGGTAGATGTATATGTCTTCCATGAAATTCGTAAACGCACCGGCGACAAACACATCTGGTTGCGTGCTACAGGTTCCACGCTCGTCTCTCAGCTCATTGACAGTTTCGTGGTCTTGTTCCTCGCCTTCTACCTCTTCAAAGATCCCGCGCACCGCTGGAGTTGGCCGTTTCTATTGTCTGTGGGTTTGCTGAATTATTGTTACAAATTTTTTGCTGCGATTGTGCTGACGCCTGTATTGTACATCGCACATTTCTTTATTGACAAATACCTGGAGATAAAAAAGTGATCAGAAATCTGAGATCAGAAATGAATTCAGAAAACAGGATGTCTGATTCTAGTCTACAGAAACCGGTAGCACTTCTTCGCCTTTCAATTGAAAAAAATTAGTGGTCATGCTGTTGTTGCGCTGTGTAATGAAATCGGAATAGTCTCCTTTGAATTGCATGCGTTTGGAAATCACTTCCGGCAAGGTATTGTTCAACGTCATCCACAATTCGCTGACTTCACGGATACCGTACTGGCCGCCGTCTCCCGACGTAGCATAATCTGCCAGCTGTTGTTCGGCGATGTATTGATTAAAGGCTAAACCATTTTTGCGTTGTATTAAAAAACGCATACCTACTTTTTGTGCCAAAGAAAGATCCAGGATGTCATCAAAGAAGAAAGCGATTTCTTCCGCCTTCAATTGATGCGTAGTGCAAAAATGTTCCAATGCCTTGGTCTTATCTTTCATTTGATAATACACGGTATCAAATGCTTCTCTGCGTGCAAAAGCAAAAGCGGAGGGATTGGTTTCGCCTGTGATGATCGCGCTTTTGATGCGTTGCTTATTGGTCTGAGACAACCACAAACTAAAGCGCAGCATGTTGATGCCCATAGCATCTACTTCCGAAAAACCGCTGCCACTGGAGGGTGTTTTGCGGCCGTCGTTGAACACGCCGTCCCAATCGAACAGTATGGCTTTTACCCGACTTAATTTTTCAATTAAAACAGAAGGAGGCGTTATAAAAACGCCTCCTTGTTGTTGATATGCTTGTATGATGTTGCTCATCAATTAATCTTCGTTCAGGTTCTGAATATCCAGCATGCCGACAGGCTTTCCGTTATCCGTAACAACTAGTGTATCCACTTGGTGTTGGTTGAACAATTTAGAAGCGACATTTAAAAGATCGTTTACTTCTACGGTGAAAGGAGGATTGAACGTCAAGTCAGAAAGTTTCTTGTTCAACACATCTTTACCTTGTTCTTGCAACAAGCGACGCAAGGTACCATCTGTGAATACGCCTACTGCTTTGCCTGATGCATCTGTTACCGTTACACAACCGAAACCAAATTCTGTCAATTTCACCAACGCGTCGGTGACAGAAGTAGTAACAGGAACCAACGGATTCACATTATTGATCGCATCTTTCACTTTCACCGTCATCAAACGCGTGTGTTCGAAAAACTGATCTGTCCCTAATTTCGTGAAGTTGTTTTCAGTCAATGCTTTCATGATCTTCCACGGCACAGTGATCGTGTGTACACCTGCATCCAGCGCGTTGCGCACGTGCTCTGCGTAACGTACAGAAGAGAACATGATCTTCGTATTGTAACCGTAATGGTTTACCGCATCTACGCAATCTCTAACCAATGACAAAGCATCTGTACCTTGATCCTGCAAACGACCTACCAATGGACATACATAAGTAGCACCGGCTTGCATCGCCATGTACGCTTGTTGAATCGTGTACACCAAGTGTACGTTCACCATCATGCCTTCATTCACCAATTGGCGACACGCTTTCAATCCTTCCAGAGATACAGGAATTTTGAATACTGTTTTCTTAGGATCCAATCCCATCTTCACCTGACGGTGTGCTTCTGCCACAATTTCTTCTGCCGTTTTTCCTAATGCTTCTACTTGAAGTACCGGTACGATGGCAGCCAATTGCAAAATCAATGAATCGATGTCCGTAACGCCATGACGGTGCATGAACGTAGGAGTTGTGGTAAGACCTGTGATGAAACCTATTTTAAAGGCTTCCTGAATTTCATTTAAGTCTGCTGAGTCTAAGTATAATTCCATGAGGGGTTTGTTATTTCTTATTTCTGTATTGAACTTCTAAGTTGTGAATCTCGATCAACGGTTTTAAGAATTCTTCCAAATCCGTTACACACAATTGACTGGCTGCATCGCACAATGCTTTGGCCGGATCAGGATGTGTTTCAATGAATACACCGTCTACACCTGCCGCCACACCTGCACGAGCGATGGTAGGCATCACGTTTCTTGTGCCGCCTTTAGGGTCAGAGCTTGGAATACCGTACTTACGTACGCAGTGTGTAATATCAAATACAACAGGATATCCTGTTTGATTCAAATGGAAGAAGCTGCGGGGATCTACTACGAGATCATTGTATCCGAAGGTGTAGCCACGTTCTGTCAGGATGATGTTGCTGTTTCCAACTGCTTCACATTTTTTAGCCGGATAAATCATGTTTTCCGGAGCCAAAAACTGACCGTGTTTGATGTTGATGACTTTACCTGTCTGAGCCGAAGCTACCAACAGTTCAGACTGCATACACAGGTAAGCAGGAATCTGAATCACGTCCAATACTTCTCCCGCAGGTTTTGCATGCGAAGGATAGTGAATATCGGATAAGATCGGAAATCCGAATTGTGTTTTTATTTTTTGTAATAATTTCAATCCTTCTTCAATGCCAGGACCGTTATAGTAATCCAATGAACTGCGGTTGTCCTTGGTAAAAGATGATTTATAAATAATTTTAATTTTCAGACGTTCAGAAACTTCTTTCAATTTCTCTGCGGTCCTCATCATGATGCTTTCGTCTTCGATCACACATGGACCAGAGATCAAAAACAGTTCATCAGAACCTGTCTGAATATCTCCTACTTTAACAATTTTCTTTGTCATGGTTTGCTTAATGAAGGTGCTAAAATAGACTTTTTCAACAAAAGCACCAAATAAATAGGCAGAAACGATGCATGCATCTATAAGGAGAGAAATCAGAGATCTGAAATCAGAAATCATCTATTTATATCACATGGTTGTATCTGATCTCTCTCTTATGCATTTTCCTTCGCCGCCACGATCTTCCTCACTTTCTCCAAGTCTTCTGCTGTATCTACAGGAATGCTATCATGCTGTGTAATGCCCACTTTAATTTTACGACCTTCTTCCATCCAACGGTTCTGCTCCAACGACTCTGTTTTTTCTAAAAAGGAAACAGGCAATGCCGCGAACTCTCTCAGCGCCTGCAAAGTATAGCCATACAATCCCAAATGCTTATAGATTCTTGCGTGCGACAACCAGTCTTTACGTGCTGCTCCTCTGACAAAAGGAATCACCGAGCGACTGAAATACAATGCATTATAATTTTTATCGAGCGTTACAAACACTTCGCTTTCATTTTCAAGATCTGTAGGATCGGATACCGGAATGACGAGTGTTGCCATTTCTGCCTGATCGTCGTTGAAACACCGCACGATATCTGATAATTGAGCGGGATCCACCAAGGGTTCATCGCCTTGTATGTTGATGATGGCATCGTACTTTTTTCCTTCCAGTTGAAATACTTTTTCCGCTGCTTCCAAACATCGGGATGTTCCGTTGGCATGCTCCACTGCTGTCATGATCACTTTGCCTCCAAAACGTTGCACTTCCACGGCAATGCGTTCGTCGTCGGTAGCCACGTATAAATTTTGAAACACTTCGCTGCAGCGTTCATACACTCTGCGAATCATCGTTTTACCAACGATGTCCAGCAAGGGTTTTCCTTCTAAGCGAGAGGAACCATAACGGGCAGGAATGATACCGAGGAATTGTTTGGTAGAAGAGGACATAAGTTGAGAAGTTTACTATTTGTTAGAATGATGATGATATTAATTTTTACGATTGCTCCAAGTATTACTGTCTTGCCCCTAAATCCCCTGAAGGGGACTTTAGAAAAGTGAACATTTATATTCTGTTTCTCCACTGTTTCTTTTACTCTTGCTACTCACTCTTGCATGAGGGATAGCAGCGGAAAGCCCACAGCGAGCCTGAACATATGATTATGTATGAAAGACGGATCCGAGCGAGGACTTGAAGCGAATAGCCCGACCCGCAGGGACATGCCCTCCATTCCATCTTCTTTGACCTTCACATACCCTATCTTAGAAACCCACACCTCAATCTCCAATCTATTCCACCAATCATTTAATTTTCCTATAAATATCCGTATTTTCACATTCTGTTGTAGAACCACCTTACAATTATTTATCAACCAATCACACGATTATGCCAGGAACAGAATTATTTGGTGAAGAAGAAAGAAAAGAAGTACTAGATGTGCTCAGTACAGGAGCGCTGTTTCGTTACGGCCACGACGACTTGAGAAAAGGCATGTGGAAGACCCGAGAACTGGAAGCAGAAGCAAAAACTTTTACCGGTGCAAAATATGTGCATGCCATCTCCAGCGGTACAGCGGCGGTGAGTTGTGTCATGGCAGCAGCAGGTTTGGGCTATGGCGATGAAGTCATCGTTCCTCCGTTTACTTTCATTGCCAGTATAGAAGCCGTGCTATTTGCCGGTGCACTTCCTGTATTTGCAGAGATCGATGAAAACCTTTGCCTCAGTGCAGAAGGTATACGCAAAGCCATTACTCCAAAAACAAAAGCGGTATTGCTGGTACACATGTGTGGTGCTGCAGCCGATATGGATGCCATACAAGCCGTATGCAAAGAGCATCATTTAATTTTAGTAGAAGACGCCGGACAAGCATTGGGTGCGACCTACAAAGGCAAGCACGTAGGTTTGTTTGGTGTAGCCGGTGGTATTTCACTGGACTTCTTTAAACTGACGACAGCAGGTGAAGGTGGATTATTCATCACCAACTCGGAAGACGCTTATAAAATTGCCGATTGTTTTTCTGACCACGGTCATAACCATGAAGGCACCAACCGCGGCATGGAGAACCATCCGATCTTGGGATTGAACTATAGACTAGGTGAATTGAATGCTGCTGTAGGCGTGGCGCAGATGCGCAAAGCCGAATACATTCGTTCTCAAAACAGAAAACACCATAGTTATTTACAACAACGTTTGTCTGAAATTTCAGAAATCACCTTCCGCCCTGTTCCTGATCCTTCGGGCGATTCAGGTACGTTTTTGAATTTCTTTTTACCGGACAAAGAGACCGCACAGAAAGTGGTGAAACAATTTGCAGAAGATGGCATTGCAGGTGCCAACTATTGGTTCCTCAACAATTACCACTTCATCAATCAATGGGATCACTTGAAAAAGCTAAAAGCAGCCGGCCCTCTGGCCATCAATAAGCTGGGTGCTCCACAAGATTACAATAATTTACAATTACCCAAATCACAAGAAGTAGTAAGCCGCTTGATTTCTTTTGGTATCCGTTGTACCTGGACCGATGCACAGACAAAAGAACTTGCCGATAAAATGATTGCCTCTATTCAAAAAGTAGTTAAGAATTTACACCATGCATAAAAATTTTAGAAACGTAGATAAAGTCGTTTACGGACGAGGTGCCTTCGCACAATTGGATGGCATTTTAAATGAAAAAAGAAAAGACAACGACAAATTCATGTTGTTCATTGTCGACAAATATTTCGAAGGCAAACCGCTTGCAGCCAAAGTACCTGTGCATCCTGAAGACATTGTCATGTATATCAGTGTGGACGAAGAAGAGCCAACGACGGATCAAATCGATTACGTACGCGATACGGTGAAATCGTCTAAAGGAATTCCTGCCGGAGTAATTGGTATCGGCGGCGGAAGCATCATGGACATTGCGAAAGCATCGTCGTTGATGTTTACCAACGAAGGTTCTTCACAATTGTACCAAGGCTTGAACCTCATTAAAAATCCAGGCATCTACCACGTAGGTATACCTACCCTTGCGGGCACCGGAGCAGAGGTATCGATAACCGCTGTGGTAACAGGTCCTGAGAAAAAATTAGGATTGAAATGCGACTGGACTCCCTTCAATCAAATTGTATTGGATCCGGATATCATCAAAGATGCACCGCGTGATCAATGGTTCTACACCGGCATGGACACTTACATCCATTGCATCGAGTCCGAATCTGGTATGTACAAAAATATTTTCAGCACGGCTTATGCCAATCAGTCGTTGGAATTGTGTCGTGATGTATTCATTCGTGAAGGTTGCGGACAAAGCGATGTAAACGATGAGAAGCTAATGGTGGCTTCCTTGATGGGTGGATTGAGCTTGACCTATTCCGAAGTAGGTGCTTGTCACGCGCTGTCTTATGGTTTGTCTTTCGTATTTGGTTTGCGTCATGGATATGCGAATTGTTTAGCGTTTAATCACCTGGAAGAATTCTACGGTGAAGCAGTAGGCGAATTCAAAGCGATGGTGAAGAAACACAACATCACCCTTCCACAAAATTTAGCCAAAGGCTGGACCGAAGACGAGATCACACAGATGACAGAAGTTTCTTACAAACTAGATCACATGTGGAAACAAGCCATCGGCTTGGATTGGAAAGAGAAGTGGACGTTGGAGAACATCAAGGATTTGTTTAGAAGATTATAAATTAGTGATCAGTGGACAGTTGTCAGTGATCAGCTTTAATCGACTCTTACTGACTGCTGACCACTGTCAACTGACCACTTTATTATGAATTTAAAATCATCGGCACAGACTATTTTTTCGACATCACTTTATAAGAGTGCTTACAGTCGTGCATGGTTTACAACCATTGGCATATTCATTCAGGAAACACGTGTTTGTTTCCATCAATTCTTTACCTGGAGATATCCGCTCTCTTTTTTTCGTGCGTTGTGGCAATGGAAGATTTCCTGGCTTCGCTTATTGGCTGGGCGCAGCGCACGCATCAGTTATGCGCACACTGGTGAAGACCGCATCATCGATGCTTTATTAAAACCCATCATCACGCAAAAAGGATTTTATGTAGAGGTTGGTTGTAATGAACCCATTTTCATTTCCAATACCTTTACTTTGTATAAAAAAGGATGGACAGGCCTCTGCATCGATGCCAATGAAACACTGATTAAAAAGTATGCCCGTTTGAGACCAAGAGATCGAGCCATAGCTGCACTGGTATCAGATGAAAAAACAACCCGCGATTATTTTGTCTATACCAATAATGTACTCTCTTCCACCGAGCAGATGAACATTGATGTAAAGAAAGAACCAGGATTTGAATGGGTAGAAACAAAACAATTGCAGACAGAGACCTTAACAGAACTATTGGATCGTTGCAAAGCACCTTTTTCCTTTGATTTATTATCCGTAGATGCAGAAGAACATGACCTGCAGGTATTGAAGTCGCTGGACTTCACAAAATATTCTCCTAAACTGATTGTCGTAGAATCTGAAACCATGGATCCTGCGCATCCTCAAAACGATTTGATCTTTCAGTTTGTCACCAGTAAGGGTTATTCCTTTGAAGGCAGTGTGTTGAAGAATTTGTATTTTTTGAAAAAATAGACATTTGCTCTGTTTCTCTTCATTCCAGTTCCTCCAACTCTTGTTTCTGTTTCTTCGTCAGCGAAGCCGCCACCAGTTCGTACGAATCTTTCGTCCACTCTTTGATCAGCTTGTCGGATATCGTACCATCCATGAGTACCGTGTTCCAATGTTTCTTGTTCATGTGGTAACCCGGAATGACGGCAGCATATTGATCACGCAATTCTACCGCCTTCTCCGGATCACATTTTAAATTGACGGAAGCGAAGGTATCTATATTTGTTAATGCAAACAGTTTTTCCATGACTTTAAACACCAATGTTTCATTTCCGAAAGGCATGCCTTCCTCCACTCCTTTGAGAGATAAACAGTAGGTTCTGAATGATTCGATGTTCATGGTGTATGAATTAAGATTAATAATACAACCTAATCTTTTTTCCAGAAATATTACAGATTTATACCCTTATTTTGTTTGCAATAAAACACAGTAGAGTATAGTCCTTGTTTCATTGCCAGTGCCCAAATAAAATTCAACATATACTTCATGAAATATTTTCTATCCATCTTGTGCCTGTTTTTTATCCTCTCATTAGGAAAAACCTTCGCACAAAACGACACCCTCAACACTTCGATCAGCGGACAAAATCTCCCCTTCTCTATCGCCGATGAAAAAAGGCTTTCAGAGGAAGACCTCAGCAATAAAAAGGAAGGTGTATATGTAACGGGAGTGCCGGAGTTAAGCTCCGATCCCATCAATGGTTTTGGTTATGGAGCAGAAGTAGAAATATTTTTCAATGGAAAAAAAAGTGATCCGTTTTTCGCCTACACACCGTATCGCAAAAAACTAAACGTAGTCGTATTCAACACCAGCAATGCGCAACGCGAAGTAGCACTTGGATTAGATATTCCCTATATATTTAACTCCAAATGGAGACTACGCGTAGAAGCCGCATACGAAATCAATCCCAACCTACTCTACTTTGGTACCACAGAAAAATCTTTGGATCCATTGAGTTACCATCCCAATGGTGACTCCACTCAAACACTCGTTGATCATGCAAGCTACAGCGACTATGAAAATTCACTGACCGGCATCAACTACAACTATAACCGTTATCAAAAACAAGAATTCATTTTCAATGTCAGTGCCGAACATTCTTTCTTCGATAGTAAAGTAAGAGTGTTGGGAGGTTATGAAATTGCCGATGTGACCATCACTCCTTTTAGTGGGAATTCGTTGGTAAAGAATGACTATGATGCCGGGAATATTTCCGGAGTCTATCAAGGTACAGTGAGCATTATACAAGCAGGAATTGTCTACGATACAAGAGATCTGGAAACCGATCCAACGAAAGGATTGTTTGCTGAAATCACCAATGAGTTTTCGGCACAGGCTATTGGGTCGAAGTACAACTTCAACAAAACATTTGTACATGCTAAAGCTTACCAAAAGATTTTACCAGGTGTCTTTAAGAAAATGATTTTAGCTGTTCGTGCAGGAATGGGTTATACCGCAGGCGACGCACCCTTCTTTGAATACCAGGACCAATGGAGTTCGGAAGGAAGTATAGAAGGTCTCGGCGGACCAACTACAATAAGAGGTTACAAGCAATCAAGATTTTTAGGCAGAGTGATG
>JAQBNU010000126.1 GCA_028288365.1 Chitinophagaceae bacterium
AGGGGAGTGTGGGAAAGATATTAGGAGTCTTAACTTGCTGTTTTTTTTTAATTGATTAGCTTTGCCCGATTTGCAGATCAAACACATCCTGAAAGACATGAAAACACTTATCCGTTTAACCTTCGTCCTGACCGTTTTTTTTAGCTTTAATGCATTGTCTCAGAATAAAGTACAGGACAAGAAGACGGTGCATTTAGCTAAAGAATACTTCCGTATAGAAGACTATGCACAGGCCAAAACATACTATGAGCAACTGGCTGCTGAGCATCCTGAGAATGATCATTTCAATTACTTTTTAGGGGTTTGTTATTATAAATTAGGCAATACCGACAAAGCGCTTGAATACTTTAAGAAAGCTTCTACAGATGATTCTAAAACAGGGGATTATGAATTTGAATATTACCTTGCACGTTCATTTCATATGGCAAGCCATTTTGAAGAAGCCATTACACACTACATGTTGTACAAACAAAAGGTGCAGGCAGATGCTAACATCAAAAAATATCCGCATACACTTACCGAACTGGACCAGGAAATTGGTCGATGCAGAGTGGGCATAGAATTGTTAAAGAAACCTCAGGAAGTACAAATTGAAAATCTGGGTCCTGTTGTAAATACTGAATTCAACGAATACATGCCGGTCATCTCTCTGGATGAGTCTGAAATGTTATTTACTTCCAGAAGGCCCAATACAACGGGAGGAGGGAAAGATTCGGAAGATGACTTGTGGTACGAAGACGTCTACATGACCGGTCGTACCGGCGATGGCTGGTCTGTTCCTGAAAATCTTGGAAGCCCTGTCAATACAACGAATCATGATGCAACCGTATGTGTATCTTCCGATGGGAAAAGGCTCTTTATCTACAAGTCCGAGGTCAATCGCATCGTGGATACCAAAGATGGAAACATTTACTTCAGTGACTTGAAGGATACCAGCTGGACTACTCCTGTGCCCGTGAACTTTCACGAAGGCATCAATTCTCCTTATTGGGAACCTAGTGCATCCATTTCGGCAGATGGTAACATGTTTGTTTTCAGTTCCAACCGACCTGTCACTGGCCAGACAATATTGAACAGAAACCTGTACTTTATCCGCAAAGACACCGCCGGTAAATGGTCTGCCCCTCAATTGTTTTCAGATAAGATCAACACCTCTTTCGAAGAGGATGGGCCATATTTGCACCCTGATGGCAAAACACTATTCTTCAGTTCTAATGGATTAAACTCTGTCGGCGGATTTGACATCTTCAAAACGGTCTACAATGACTCTACACAAAGCTGGTCAGACCCGGAGAACATTGGTTTCCCTTACAATACGGCAGATGATGACATTTACATTGTTTTCTCTGCAGATGGGAAAAGGGCTTATTTCTCTTCAGTAAGAGAAAATAGTTACGGAGGCAAGGACATCTACATCGCTACGGGCATCAAAGAGAAGCATTCATTGGCGCTCATGATAGGACACGTTTACGACAGCGATACACAGAAGCCTTTAGCTGCAGAAATCATTGTGACGGATAACGAAACCGATCAGGTAGTAGCAGTCTACAAATCAGAAGCCTTTGCAGGTAAGTTTTCTATCGCTCTGCCTTCCGGCAAAAACTATGGAATAGAAATCGACCTGGAAGGATATCTTTTTCATTCGGAAAATATAGAACTTCCTAACCTGGCCAAATTCACAGAATACAGGAAGGACGTGTATTTGCACCCGTTCAGAGCAGGAGAGAAAGAGATTTTGAAAAACGTATTTTTTGATACGGATAAATCGGATCTGAGAAAAGAATCCAAAACAGAATTGGATCGTTTGTACAAGAAGATTGCTAAAAAGAAAAACAGTGTGGTGCAGATTTCAGGACACACCGACAACAGGGCCGGTCATGAATACAACCACGTGTTATCGGAAGCACGTTCCGTATCTGTGGTGCAATACCTGATCGATAAAGGATTTGATCCCAAACGTATTTTTGCCAGAGGATACGGTGAGACTCAACCCATTGATACACACAATACAGAAGAAGCTTTGCAGTTGAACAGAAGAACAGAATACATGATTCTCGATCTGAAAGATTCCACTCAGGAAGCTTATGCTCAGCTAAAAGATACTTTTTTGGTTCGTCCCGGTACCGATTACTACAACCGATTGCTGGATGATTTCAAGAGTGTATACATCAAACAACAGGAAGACAAAACGCCGGTAGTAGGAGCCTATTTGTTTTATAAAGTACATTTCGCTTTCGGGCAAACGAAAGAAATCACAGATTATTCTAAAGCAAGATTGGACGAATTAGTAGGTTACATGGAGCATTTTCCAGCTTGCAAAATCGAAATCATATCTCACGCAGATTACCTGGGCAGTATAGAAGAGAATACAAAAATAGCAGCAGAAAGAGAGAACATGGTTACGGAATACTTACTTTCCAAAGGCGTAGCAGCAGTACGATTGCAACATTTAAGTGCTTCAGAACAAGCTAAAGTATTAGATGAAGATAATAAAGATAATGGGCAAAATACCAGGAAGCTGGAGTTTAAAGTAGTGTCTGTGAAATAGTGAATGACGAAGCAATAAGCGGTGAATCTTTTTGCTCAAGTTCACCGTTTATTGTTTACTAATGGGGCAATCGATCTTTCAGCACGCCATAGACATAAGTACCTCCCAAAGCACCAACTAAGGTAAGTACACTCACTAAAAATCCTGCACCAATTTGGGCATAGATAGGTCCCGGACAAGCTCCGGTAATGGCCCAGCCAAATCCAAAAAAGATACTGCCTATCACGGTACCTTTGTTGTATTCTTTAGGGGTAATTACGACCTGTTCTCCATCTAATGTTTTAATGTGAAACCGTTTGATGAGTTGCATGGAAATTAATCCTACTGCAACTGCCGATCCAATGACTCCATACATGTGGAAGGATTGAAAATGGAACATCTCCTGGATCCTAAACCAACTGATGATTTCAGCTTTCACAAAGACAATGCCGAATAAGATGCCCAGTATGCCGTATTTGATCAGGGAGTAGCCTGTTTCAGGTACTGCTGATTCATTTTTGCATTCAACAGGTGAAGATTGCTTGATATTCGTCATGGTGTTATAAGGATAGAAGAAAGGGAACAATGAACCATGATGCAAAGATTCCTGCTATCATGAATGTAACAGTGGCCACCAGTGAAGGCCATTGCAAGGTAGATAATCCGGTGATGGCATGACCCGATGTACAACCGCCCGCATAGCGTGTTCCAAACCCAACCAGGAAGCCTCCAAACAAACTAAAGATCAACGTTCTTAATTCCCAAAGGTGTTTGATACCAAATACTTCTACAGGCAATAACTCTGTGTAGTTGGAGAACCCATACCATGCAGTGAATTGCTGCTTGAAAGTGGGATTCAATTCCAGCTCAATTCCAGGCAAACGAAACCAGTTCGCTGCAATAAAAGCTCCTATAGTGATGCCGGCAACAAAGACCAGGTTCCAGTTTTCTTTTTTCCAATCGTAATGAAAAAAAGGAACTTTAGTCGGAATACATGCGGCACAAATATGTCTTAAGGTAGATGATATCCCAAACGATTTGTTACCCGCCAGGTAAAGAGCTGGTACCATTAAACCGATAATAGGCCCAGCCACATACCAAGGCCAGGGTGCATAGATCCATTCCATAAATCAGACTAAATAACTAGAATATAAAGGTAACAATAGTTTACAAAGGATAGTTTGGGTCCGTCACA
>JAQBNU010000137.1 GCA_028288365.1 Chitinophagaceae bacterium
GAGTGAAAAAGTATACGGTGCTACGCTGAAAAGAAAGTTCCTGGCCAATGTCGGTTCAGACTGGAAATTGTTCAGTGTGAAATTATCTGATATCGGAATTATTAATCCTGCTGGAATCACTATCGTATCCATGGACGTAGGTGCAGCTACCCATCAGGATACTTCTGCTGAATTAGAAGTCGATCTGGTGATGTTTACCTTTGGCAGTCACTTATAAGCGAAGTCAAGTTTTATTAAGCTTACAAAAACAATGACTTGTACAGTGAATTGCACTGTGCAAGTCATTGTTTTTATAAGCGATTTTTTGTATTTTAGGAATAAGAAATAATACAAAAACAATTAAACCTTGGTCCACCAATAGGGTTGAATAGGTAGAGATCTTTAATCATTATTCAGATGAGGAAAATACACTATAGAATTGGAATGGTATTCATGCTCCTACCATTGATGTGGTTGAGTTGGTCTGCCTGCAAGCGAACATTAAAAAGTAACGAGATTGTCGGAGATAGTAAATTGGTAACTGCACCGGAAGAATTTACGGGTATAGTGGGTGCTGTTGCACCTATGGTCTATCATCCCTATGGTCCATCATTTACTATTCCTGTTATATCAACTTATAAATTGCAATTAGGGAATGGTTTTAATGCGGATCGTTTTTATTTTGATAACCAACTTTCTCATGAAGTAACTTGGTTCATTAAATTTAAAGGAACTTCAGGTGCAGAAAAACAATATACAGGAACAGGGAATTCTATCGATAGTTTGCACATGGTCTGGAACGGTTCCGCAGATGGTTATCGTTTTTTCATTGCTGGAGATACGGTCACTTACACGATTTCCTTTTTAGGTTCATCTATCAACTACACAGGTATTCTTTATCTTAAAAATAGTAGTTCAGGGCCTATTAATTATAGTACAATGCCCAGGTTGTTATCTAATGGAAATATACTTCGATACTTTTATATTGATGGGATGGTCGATGGTGGTTCAGGTATAAGAACAAGTTATACCGATGCCGGTGATGGAAATGGAGCAGGACAATTCTTTGTTTCTACTGCGCTACAAGTAGACGGACATTTCTCTTATTACATGAAGGCTACGGATAACAATGCCAATACGTATTGCGGCGGCGCCAGTGGAGAAAGTTTGACTGAAATGTACGGAGCGACTTCGCAAACCGATGCGTCCGAAGTCTACATCAATGCCTACATCTATGGATACGGCAGGGCCAATACCACACTCACTTTTCAATGTTTTGAAAATGACAGCTGGAATCCGGGTGATCCTGTTCCGACAGTAAGACCGGCTGCAGCCAGCAATGACATGTGGTACGGCATGGTGCAGGTGGATTGGGTAGGCTGGAAATTGGTCAGCATTCCTTATTCATCCTTTAAATCTGCCAATAATCCAAACAGCGGCGGGGGAGGGAACCGGATCAGAGAACCTCATAAGCTGGCAGGTTTTGGGATAGAACTGGATTCTTATCCAAATGGAGGAAGTACGGTTGAACTTTCTTTAGATGCTGTTTACTTAACGACCAACGGTCCATTCCAACCGTAGGTTTAACTGTATAAATGATGAAAAAAATTGTCGGTTTAGTTTTACTCGTTGGTACACTGGTACAGCTGTCTTGTAAAAGAAATACAGATCACACGACGCCGGATTTGTGTCCTTCAGATGCGTTTGTTGTAACTGTTCCTTTTTCTTTTCAAGGTAATGTGAGTGGTACCTCTAACTTGAATTTATCCGGCAACGGTTATGCTCAAGTAGGGATGACATTTAATGAAAGCATCGATTACAAAGTAACAATCTCGGGTACATTATCTGGAGCTCACTATGTATACACTGGAAAAGGAAGTACCATTGATTTAAAATGGTATGGTAATGCTACGAATGGTATTTGCTTTCAAAGTGGAGACGACCTGATGTGTAGCGTTACGAACCTTTGCTATAAAGAAGCTTTGGGTTCAGGAGCATTGCAGTTAACTAGCCTGATCAGTTATAACGCAGGCAACTGGGTGAAAGGAGCGAACTTTGAAGACAGTCCTGCTGTTAGTCCATATCCCAATAATACTGATCCACGATATAACACTCCTCCAGATACCATTATTTTCGGTTCCAGTCTGGCATCATCTGAACCATCTCCTCAGGGAGGTCAGTATTTAAAGATCGCTGCTACGAGTACCTTACCGACCTGGTATTTTGGTGGATTATCCTTTTCAGGCTTTACACCAGCTCTTTATGCTTCCTTGAAAAGTGATCCTGCAAACGTTTACCTGAACTTTTTTGCGAAAGGAACAGCCAATTCTCAGGCCCAGTTTATTTTGACGGAAAAAGTATACGGTTCTATTCTAAAAAGGAAATTCCTCGCGAGTGTCAGCTCGGGTTGGAAATTGTATAGCGTAAAATTGTCGGATATCGGAATCATCAACCCTTCGGGAATCATTAGTTCAGATATCGATCTGGGATCTGCTACACATATGGATACCTCCGCAGAGGTAGAAGTTGACCTTGTGCTCTTTACATTTGGCGCTCCCCTTTAAAAATATGAACACAATTTGTTCATCTGGGGATAATATTTAAGCGTATAAAGGTCTTGTAATGCTTGTAATTCATACCAATAATTTATACTTTTGAAAATAACCAATAAACCCAACTCTTTATGAAAAAAACTATACTTACACTAGTAGCTCTTACGGGCTTAGTAGGTCTTTCTTATGGTCAAATGGATCCAAGCGGTACTGCTTTCACTTTGATTTACAAAAATGCTAATGCTTCTGAAAACTGTTTGTCAAACAATGCTCCAAACAACGGTAGCATTGCGGCTAACGGTGGTTTGTTTGCTAACGCTAACGCTACTACTTACCAATTGGGAACAGGTATTAACCTGGTTACTTTGGCTTCAGGTGGAACAGCTAACCCGTTCAACATGTTTGATTTTCCATTGACAGTTGGAACTGGTCCTTCTGCAGTATGTAGCGCTTACCGTGCTGAAACTGATCCAGGAGTAGATTTCAGTACTCAGTCTGACGCGAAAGTTAGAATCTACCTTCACGCAGATCAAGACAATACAACCGTAAGATTCTGGTTGGGTCACAGTGGTGGATCTTACTATCCAACTAACTCTACTTACAACATTGGTACTGGTGCTTCATTCATCAAAGACCTTACAATCGGTACGGCTACTACTTATGTAGACATTGACTACACTGGTGATGCTGGATGGGCTGCTTGGACTGATGCTAACGACATCGATATGTGGGGTCTTACTTACACTGGAACTACTGGTGGTATCAATGTAACAGTGGAAGAAATCCTTTTCGGTGCATCTATCGTTACAGGAACTACTTCTTCTAACGTAGTAAACGATCAAGTGGTATTGTTCCCTAACCCTGCTAAAGGTTCTTTCAATCTTGACATGACTGCCATGGCTAATACTGAATCTGCTTCAGTTAAAATCATGAACGCTAACGGTGCAGTAGTTAAAACCATCACTTCTAACAACCTTGTTGAATCGATCTCTACTGATGGAATGAACAAAGGTATCTACATGGTACAAGTGACTTCAGGTAACAAAATCGCTACTAAAAAAGTAGTTGTTGAGTAATCTCGATTCCTAAAAAAATCTAAATATTTAAAAGGCCGGTATTATAATACCGGCCTTTTTTGTTATTTTGCCTATTCTATTGAGATGATTATTTTAATTTACATTTAACTCTTTTACGAATCTATGGCTTCTATAGGTGGAGGAAACAACCAGTCGGCATCGGTACAAGATCCGAAGGATAATTATACGGCTCCGTTGATTTTGATGGTGTCTTTGTTTTTTATGATCGGTTTCATCACCGTATTGAACGACGTGCTAATTCCCAGCTTAAAAGGGGTTTTTTCATTGAATGCCTGGCAGGCCATGCTCATCCAGTTCTGTTTCTTCGGAGCCTATTTTGTGATGTCTTATCCTGCAGGTGCCCTGATTGAAAAAGTAGGTTATAAAAAAGGACTGATCATTGCCCTGGC
>JAQBNU010000138.1 GCA_028288365.1 Chitinophagaceae bacterium
ATTGGAAACCTGACCTTTGACAAGAACATCTTGTGCATTGACCGTTACACAGTCAACCAATAGAAATGCAATGATGAAGAAACGGAAATGATTTTTTAACATGCGCTTAAAATTATAAAGAAAATCCCTTATTAAGTTTCCAAAATAAGGGATTAAACAAAGTTTAACAATTTCTTAATGTGTAATATTCTATTTGCCGAACTGAATAGGATTTTTCAATCCTTCATAATGCTTTAAGTCAACAGCTACTTTCCCTACAAACATTGTAGCTTCCATGCGAATGGGAATTTTATTTTTATCGTCAGATATCCATACACTGATGGCGTTACCACCATCGAATACTTCGTTTTCAGGCATGACAGGCGTTAATCGTATGGCGTTGATCTTTCCAAACTCTGATTTGATTCGATCTTTCCCCTGATACTTTACTGTGAATTGATATACCTGATCTTCAAAGAATGCAGGGACACTGACAGTTTGACCAATTTGAAGTTTGTTAAAATCCACTGTTCTCAAATAATAAGCACCGCTCACTAGATCTTGTACATATCCTGGTATATCATATTTAAATTCTTCTTTCACTCCATCTGCACCACTTCGTTCGACAGAAGCTTTTTTTGCTTTGTGATCGAATTGTACATATTCTTTTAGTCTATAATTACCTTCTGTCAAATCTCTATAATTGCGTTGAGGTATTCTGGTTGTCGTATCAATGTATGTTCCCCATGTATCATTAATTTTCATGGCTACGCCAAAGGCACCGGTGGAACGTCCGAATATAGTGGCTTTATAACAGACTTTGTTATTTACGGTATAAAGTTGAGGGTGCATTTCAATACGGGCTTCTCCTGCCGTAATGAATCCATAATGAAGCCTGTATTCAAGAACTTCCTCTGGTCCATATACTTTTTGTGTCTCCAATAAATTCTGATTGTTATCACTGATAGTTTGGTAACCAAAAGAAGCCAGCATGATAAAAGTGATGCTCAAGAGCAACATGTACTTGATTCTATTCATACCCTAAACGATTTGCTGTATTTGATTACAAAACATGTACCAAGTTTACTCTGTATTTTGAACGTTGATTTCTATTTAAGGGTTATGGCCTCATTAAATGCTATTTTGTGTGAATAAATAATTTATTTATAACTCCTTTTTAATGAGGCGAAAGGCTATATTTATCAGAGTATTTGCTAAAAAAATTAGAAAAATATTTGCTAAATAATTTAGCTTCCTTAGATTTGTATCATCAACAATAAACAATGTAGTATTTTTAAACTTGTAGACTATTATGAGTACCAATAATAACAATAAACTCGAAAAATTGAAAGCCCTTCAGTTAACTATTGATAAACTGGAGAAGACATACGGTAAGGGTACCGTAATGAAACTAAGTGATGATCGCCACGTGACAGATGTTCCTGTGATACCAACAGGATCATTAGGATTGGATTTGGCGTTGGGCATTGGTGGCTTACCTAGAGGACGCGTAGTTGAAATTTACGGTCCTGAATCTTCAGGAAAAACCACATTATCTATGCATTGTATCGCAGAAGCTCAACGCCTAGGTGGCGTAGCCGCTTTTATTGATGCAGAGCATGCTTTTGATAAGGCTTATGCAGAAAAGCTAGGGATCGATACGGAGAACTTATTGATTTCTCAACCGGATAATGGTGAGCAAGCACTCGAAGTAGCAGAACATTTGATCCGTTCAGGTGCAATAGATATCCTGGTAATAGATTCAGTTGCGGCTCTTGTTCCTAAAGCTGAAATAGAAGGTGAAATGGGGGACAGTAAAATGGGGCTTCAAGCTCGCTTGATGTCTCAGGCTTTACGCAAGCTGACAGGTGCCATTAATAAAACCGGCTGCTGCTGTATTTTCATTAACCAATTAAGAGAAAAAATTGGAGTCATGTTCGGTAACCCTGAAACTACAACAGGTGGTAATGCGCTTAAATTTTATGCTTCTGTTCGATTGGACATTCGTAGAGTAGGACAGATTAAAGAAAGCGCGGACAATATTACCGGTAACAGAACACGTGTTAAAGTTGTCAAAAACAAATTGGCGCCTCCTTTCAAAGTTGTAGAGTTTGATATTTTGTATGGCGAAGGAATTTCTAAGGTAGGAGAAATTATAGACCTTGGTGTGGAATTGAATATTATTCAAAAATCCGGTTCCTGGTTTGCCTACGACGGAAACAAATTGGGTCAAGGTAGGGATTCTGTGAGAGAGATATTCATGGATAATCCTGAAATGATGGATGAGATCGAACAGAAGATTCGTACGCAAATTAGCGGTAAAGAATCCATCCTGGAAGATAAAGAACTCGCTGCCGAGGAAACAATAGAAAAGCCTGAAAAAACAGAAAGGGCTGAGAAATCTACAAAGGCTGAGAAGGCTGAAAAATCCGAAAAAGTAAAATGAACAAACTTTAATATCTTTTTAAACTGACTAAATCTACTCCTTTTTTGTAGTAAAAGAGTTCTGGACTTTCCAGAACTCTTTTACTTTTCAGCCTTACTGAGTACAAAAAAATGTTACAAGCAATTATTCTTTTATACACTTAGTAGTATATATCCCTTCATCTGTAGTAGCCTTTATAAGATAAACTCCTGAGCTAAGATCAGAGATGTTAATGTCAGCATCTAATGTACCTGAGTCAGACTGATAAGATTCATAGTATACTTCTGTTCCAACAGTACTGAATAAATATACCTGAACAGGTCGACTGGCTTGTGATAGGGAAGAAAGCTTAAGATTAAAACGGCCATTATGTTTTGTTGGGTAGACGAGGAGTTCTGTTTTATTATTTTTTACACTTCTGATGGTGCTGTAAGTATATGCGCCATCAACATCATATTGTACAATTCTATAATAGACAGTGCCTGTAATTCCTTCGGGATCATCAAAGGTATAATTGTTTTGACTAGTCATACCAAGGGCTTTGAGCTGACCAATGTTTTTGAACTGGCTTCCATCATAGGAGCGTTCTACCTCAAAGTAACTGGTGTTTTTTTCATCTACTGTACTCCAATTTAGTACAGCTCCCTGGTCTAGCTTTTCAGCAGTAAAATTGAGCCAGGCTAACGGTAATGAACAGTTTTCTGTATTCGTGACCGGAACGCGTGCACAAGTATTTCCTTTTGAAATTTTCCAGTCGTAAGCAAAACCATAACACGTTGTGCAAGCTCCAAAGTAAGCGGTATTGATGCCTGTCAAAGCTATTACACCATTGACTTTATAACTGGGCCAGTCAACAAAGTTACTGGCGCCAGAAGACCAATACAAAGGGCCTACTGTACCATTATGATCCAGTCTATAATTCGTTCCTACTGGTACATTAAATCCTAGCAAAAGTGTAAAAGGCCAATTATTACCGGCGGGAACGATTGGGGGACCTACTACCGATTTAGTGATTGTTGTAATCAGTGTATTGGTATTGTCTCTTAAATTAATGACGATATTAAATGCATCGTATGGATTGTATACTTTTGCGAATACCGTTACAGCGTCAAGAGTAAAGGAGGATAATGCATCAAAGGCGATGTAACTGTTGGCATCAGTTGTTGTTTCATATCCCGCGGGAAATTGTGTATTGGGTCCAACTTCATATTGAAAAGAAGTAGTGTCTTCTGCATACATCGTTTTAGTCCCCGTCATTGTAAGGTTCATGGTATTTCCTTTACCCATCAATACTCCGCCTGTTGGAGCATCGTACCATCTGAATCCCCCGGTTGGATTAGGGATGACTTCAAATTTAGCTTGTGCCGGTGGACAATAATTGCCGTCTTTCGGTATTGCGGAAACGGCATTCACCACGACATCGTCAAATCTCATCAAGCTGCAACTTGCATCAGTTACTTGCACTCTATAGGTACCGGGAGTACGGATGGTAAAAGTCCTGTTGGTAGAATCCACAACAGGGGAACCATCTTTCAACCATTGGTAAGTGGTAAATGCATTGCCATATCCTGCATCTATTTTGACTGCTGTACTTGCGCACAAAGTAAAATCTGGGCCGATGTCAATAGAAAAATTGGCTGTTATTTTTATCGTGTCTGTTTTGAAACAAGAACCGTCTTGCACGCAGACCCAATAGGTACCTGCTGCGCTCAATGTCCTCACATAAGGAGCGCCAAGACCAGATCCTGAAACACCATCGCTCCAATTGATATTGGTAGTGGCTGTATGTGGTACGTTTGTATCTACATTTACTGTTCCGATACCGCACAATAACTTATCTGGTCCCAGGTTGGGTTGGGTGGTTCCGCAAATCTCAATAAATGAAATATCATCCAGGCCGAAGTCGTTTCCATTGAGCGATGTGTTTTGATTAAGTATGGTAATGACCGCGGAAGTGGCTGCTCCTGAATTCCACGTCGTAAAGAAGTTTTGCCAGGTATATGTAGTAGAAGGTGCGTTAAAGACACTACCCAATAATACACCGTTGATTTCAAATTGAAGTTTGGCCGGACTGATGTTATTCATAGTCGACACCCAGGAAGAAAAATTATAGTTGGTTCCGGGTTTCACTGTAATGGTTTGTTGCCATACAATGGTATTTGGTACGCCGGTTCCATTCACGATGATGAAATTTCCTGTACCCGTCGTATGATCGTTTCCAACAAAGTTCCCGTGGTAGTAATTGGCATTTTTCCCAATCGCATAATAACCTTCAGGGTATAGGCAATTGGCAGCAGTGCAACTGGAATAGCCACTTGTAAACTGCGTGTTGCCGGCAGAGAAATCACCATTTTTAACTAAGCTGCTTACTGGTGTAGTTACACATTGTGCCTTTGATGTAATGTTTTGGGATAAAAAACATATAATAAATAATACGCGTAGATGTTTTTTCATAATCCCTAGCTGTTTAAATGAAGAAATGGGAGGGTAATTGTAATTTGATGATAATCAATTAATTTATGCTACAAATTAAACCTTTGTTTCTTACAATAATCTAAGGAAAAAAATGCGTATGTGCTCAAAAAATGCAAAAAATATCTTTATTAAATGGCTGTTATAGCTGTAATATTATTCATTTTTTGTAGAAAATCGTTTTTTCAGCATAAAATGTTCCCAATGGAATAAAAGATGCTATAACAGCTATAATGATTTCTTTCAGGGACCATTTTTGTTTTAAACATACGATACCAACCAGCAGCAAGTATAGTATAAAGAGCACACCATGTGACATTCCTACATGTCTTACCGCTTCCGGTCTTCCTGCAAAATATTTTAAAGGCATGGCGATACATAATAAAACAAGGAAAGATAGGCCTTCCATAAATCCTATAATTCTTAGCCAACCTAAAGGAGTCTTAAATAGAGTTGTTTTCATAAGATAAAGATACTTGAAAAAGATGGAACTGTGTTTAAGAGAAACCATGGTTATCCACAGAAAACCTTAATTTAAGAAGAAAGCGTATTTCTAACCAAAAAACTTGTTAACTTCGCAGCCTTTAAATAATTAAATCTTAATACCGTAATATTAAGTATCCTCTATGAAGCTTTCAGAATTTAAATTTGGTCTCCCCCTCGAATTATTGGCAATGCATCCCTCTCCTAACAGAGATGAATCAAGGATGATGGTTGTAGATAGAAAAACAGGAACAATTGAACACAAACAATTTAAAGACATCATCAATTACTTCGGAGACGGAGATGTGATGGTTGTTAATGATACGAAAGTTTTTCCCGCTCGTCTGTATGGCAATAAGGAAAAAACGAATGCAAAAATAGAAGTGTTTTTGCTACGCGAATTGAATGCAGAGATGCATTTATGGGATGTATTGGTAGATCCGGCACGAAAAATAAGAGTAGGAAATAAATTATACTTTGGCGACGGTCAGCTGGTAGCGGAAGTAGTAGACAATACCACTTCTCGTGGACGTACCATCAGATTTTTATTCGATGGTAATGCAGACGACTTTGCACGCGTAGTAGATACATTGGGAGAAACTCCTTTGCCAAAATACATTAAACGTAAGATTGAACCTGAAGACAGAGAACGTTATCAAACGATTTTTGCCGAACACAAGGGAGCTGTTGCAGCTCCTACGGCAGGACTTCATTTTACGAAGCAAGTCATGAAGCGTTTGGAGATTAACGGCGTTGAAATAGCACCGATTACTTTGCACGTGGGGCTAGGATCTTTCCGCCAGGTGGATGTGGAAGACTTGACCAAACACAAGATGGACAGCGAAAACTATATCATTCCTGCAAAGACTGCAGACATTGTCAACAAAGCGCTCGATCAAAAGAAAAAAGTTTGTGCGGTTGGTACCACTTGTTTGAGAACATTAGAAACATCAACTACTGCAAATAACAGATTGAAGCCTAATCAAGGTTGGACAGATAAGTTTATTTTCCCTCCTTACGATTTCAAAATTGCAGATGCCATGGTGACTAATTTCCATGCTCCTGAATCAACTCTTCTTATGATGGCTTGTGCTTTTGGTGGTTATGACCTGATCATGAAAGCGTATAAAACAGCTGTGAAAGAAAAATATAATTTCCTGAGTTATGGAGATTGCATGTTGATTCTGTAATTCATAAAAGAAAAAAAACTGTTTTAAAAGCTTCGGGTAGGATATTTGCCCGGAGCTTTTATATTTGTACCCTATGAACAGGTACGCAATCATCGTAGCAGGTGGATCTGGAACCCGCATGGGTGCAGAGATTCCAAAGCAATTTTTATCATTAGGTAATGCACCAATACTCATGCATACCATCAAACGATTTTCAGGATTTTCTGATAAAATTCATATCATCGTTGTATTGCCTGCTGAGCAAATAGACCGTTGGAAGCAATTGTGTTCCAAGTACCAGTTCAATATTCCTCATCTTATTGTTCCCGGTGGGAAAACAAGATTCGAGTCAGTACATAATGGGTTGAAGAGTATACAGGATAATGATAAAGCGGTA
Organism: Chitinophagaceae bacterium; assembly: GCA_028288365.1. Classification (GTDB taxonomy): domain Bacteria; phylum Bacteroidota; class Bacteroidia; order Cytophagales; family Cytophagaceae; genus JACMQM01. The sequence goes on from JAQBNU010000138.1 coordinate 6,926, forward strand.
GTAGCTATTCATGACGGGGTACGTCCATTTATTAGTAAGCAATTGCTGATGAATGCTTATACTTCGGCAGAGCAGTTAGGGAATGCTGTTGTTTCTGTTCCATTGAAAGATTCAATAAGAAAAATAGAAAAAGGGAAAAATACAGCGGTTGATCGTTCCATGCATCGCATCATGCAGACTCCACAAGCATTTTTACTTTCTATGATTACCAAAGCATTTTCGGTAGAAGAATCACCTTTGTTTACAGATGATGCCGCTGTAGCAGAAGCAGCTGGAGCTAAGATCAACCTGATAGATGGCAGTTATGAAAACATTAAAATCACTACTCCTGAAGACTTAGCATTGGCAGAAGCCATTTTAAAGAAATTTGAATTTTAGGATTATACTTAACTTAATGCAGGTGTGAGAAATTATTGAATAGGTTTTGTAAGCGATTCAATGGTTTCTAATACCAATGGTTTGGAGAGCGGGAGCAATTCAATTTTGGTTTGATTCAAGAAGAGTAAATATCCTTTCATATCCGTCAGCCAATGCAGGTCATGTGTTACGCACACGACGGTTTTATTTTTTTCAACCACTTGTTTCTCCATCCATTTAAACACACGGCCTTTATTGTATAAGTCCAGACTTTGCGTTGGTTCATCTAATAATATGATGTCTGGATCTTGAATGGCGATTTGTGCAAGCAAGCAAAGCTGTTGTTCTCCGCCTGATAAGGTGAGGAAATTCTTATCGTATAAATAACTAATTCCAAGTTCTTCCATTATTGCATATACTAAATCGTAATCAGTCGCAGAATAAGATTCAAGAGAAGTTTTGGAAGCATATTTTCCCATCACCACAAGATCTTTCACGATCAATGGAAAATGAATAGGGTGTTGTTGTTCTAAAAACCCCAAAAGATGCGCCCGTTCTTTTAACGGATAATGGCACACGTTTTTTTGGTTGATGAAAATGGCTTGATTGTTTTCTAGCTTCCCACTGAGCTGTTTCAAAAAAGTAGACTTCCCAATACCATTTGCACCCACTACAAATACTTGCGCAGGTATATTTAATTCGAAAGAAAAGGAAGGAAGTAATCCTTTTTTAGAATAAGGAATTTGAAGACGTTGTATGGAAAGTAGTGTCACTGTACAAGGATAAACTAAAAAGAGCCGGATCGTGCCGGCTCTTCTTGGTTATTTAATATTCATCTTCATTGAAAAAGAAATCATCTTTTGTAGGATAATCCGGCCAGATTTCCTCAATGTTTTCATACGGCTGTCCGTCGTCCTCTAGTTCTTGAAGATTCTCGATCACTTCTAAGGGCGCACCGGAACGAGAAGAGAAGTCTATCAATTCGTCTTTGGTTGCAGGCCAAGGTGCATCTTCCAGGTAGGAGGCTAACTCAAGTGTCCAGTACATAGTTCTTCAGGTTTAATTTCTTGCAAAAGTATACTTTTATATCAATTAAAGAAGATGTTAGCCCTCCTTAATTTTGCCCAATAATAAAATATTAACTTAAAAATTCCTTGACATACCTCTCCTTATTTATCCACAAGGGCTAATGAAATGGAATCAGGTAAATCCACTTTTTTTTCTCCATATTTGCATCCTGTAAATCATGCTTTCATACCGTTATGAGTCAAAACGAGACGATTATCTTTTCAATGGCTGGAGTCAGCAAAGTGATTCCTCCTAAAAAAACTATTCTTAAAAATATTTATCTGTCCTTTTTCTATGGGGCAAAAATAGGGGTATTAGGACTTAATGGTTCTGGTAAATCGACATTGCTCCGTTTGATTGCAGGAGTTGACAAAGATTTTATAGGCGATATCGCTTTTAATGGTGCTTATTCTGTCGGTTTATTGGAACAGGAACCCCAGCTGGATCCTTCCAAAACAGTTAAAGAAGTTGTTGAGGAGGGGGTACAGGAAATTGTCGATTTGTTGAAAAAATTTGAAGACATCAACATGCGTTTTGCAGAACCGATGTCGGATGATGCCATGAATAAGTTGATTGAAGAGCAAGGCGTTGTTCAAGAGAAACTGGATCATTTCAATGCGTGGGAACTAGACACACGTTTGGAAAGAGCGATGGATGCCTTGCGTTGCCCACCAGCAGACGCTAGTGTTGCGAATTTGTCAGGAGGAGAAAAAAGACGAGTAGCGCTTTGTCGTTTGTTGCTAAGAGAGCCGGATGTTTTATTATTGGATGAACCAACCAACCATCTAGATGCGGAATCGGTGGATTGGTTAGAACAGCATTTGCAACAGTATAAAGGAACTGTGATCGCAGTTACCCATGATCGTTACTTCCTTGACAATGTAGCGGGTTGGATTTTAGAATTAGACAGAGGAGAAGGTATTCCATGGAAAGGAAATTACTCTTCTTGGTTAGATCAGAAACAAGCACGTTTAGCACAAGAAGAGAAGACAGAATCGAAGCGTCAGAAGACTTTACAAAGAGAATTGGAGTGGGTGCGCATGTCTCCAAAAGCTCGCCAGGCGAAGTCAAAGGCACGTATTCAGGCGTATGACAAGATGTTGGGTCAGGAAACGAAAGAGAAAGAAGATAAACTGGAATTATTCATTCCTGCCGGAGACCGACTTGGAACAAAAGTGATCGAAGCACAGGATGTATCTAAAGCATTTGGAGATAAATTATTATATGAACATTTATCTTTTAGCTTACCACAAGGTGGAATAGTAGGCATCATCGGTCCAAACGGTGCTGGTAAATCTACTCTGTTTAAAATGATCACGGGACAAGAAAAACCAGATGGAGGAAGTTTTGACATCGGAGATACTGTAAAACTAGGATACCTGGATCAGGAACACTCTAATCTTGATCCGAATAAATCCGTATTCGAAACGATTTCAGGTGGAACGGAATTAATCATGCTTGGTAATAAGCAAGTCAACGCTCGTGCCTATGTCAGCAAATTTAATTTTGCAGGTGCTGATCAGGAAAAGAAAGTAGGCGTTTTATCCGGTGGAGAACGAAATCGTTTACACCTGGCTCTTACCTTGAAGACAGGAGCCAACTTATTATTACTCGATGAACCAACCAATGATTTAGATGTCAATACACTTCGTGCATTAGAAGAAGGATTAGAAAACTTTGCAGGTTGTGCTGTCGTGATTTCCCATGATCGTTGGTTCCTGGATCGTATCGCTACGCATATTCTTGCTTTTGAAGGAGATTCTCAGGTGTATTGGTTCGAAGGTAATTATTCTGAATACGAAGAAAATAGAAAGAAACGCTTAGGAGATGAAGGACCTAAACGTATCCGTTATAAAAAATTAGCAAAGTAAAATAGTAATCAGTAGTTATTGATTACTATTTGCAATGACAAGGCCTACCGTTTTATCGTTCAGGATTTAAAACGGTAGGCTTTATTTGATGGCATTAATGAATACAACTTTCATCGGCACTTCCGCTTTCTTCCTTTGATTTTTTTACGAACCATTTACTTTTTGTTTCTGGTAAAGCAGGTTTCCCTGCATTGACCCAACACGTATACCAACAATCAGCAGTGAACCTGATTGCTTTACGCAAACGTTCTTCCACCATATTACCCATGCGTTCGTTGTAACGTTTGCAAAACAGAATAGAATAATTTTTTATAGGTAATCCATTGCGGTGCTCTATACTATATTTTTTTCTTTCATTGAATTGTTTCGAAACATCACGTTCTGCCAGAAGAACTTTTTCTACTAAGGCATGTGACTCGAAGATGCATTTCCATATGCTATCTGAAGGCGATACAAGGTATTGGGCTTGTCCAATCCATAGTTGATAATGGTCATAGTATATTTCTGGTAAACGACTTTCCCATAGACCATGTATACCATGTTGGTTAGTGAGTTGACCGTTGTAATTACTTGTTGTATGCAATGGCACATGCGCATCACCGATGTAATGACCTAGATCTGCTGAGTACTTTAGAATATGTTCACTGTTTTGTTCTAAGAATGCTTGTTCCAATTTTTTCATATAGAGCAAAATGGTCCAGGGAACGGTTCCATGTCTCTTCAAGGTATCTTCAGAGTAGAGCTCTGCTGCTGCGTAATAGGACACCGCAACTTGTTGTTCTCTGATTGTAGGATAGTGGTCAAGATCAATGAAATGTTTACAGGCTTCTTCTTTTAAAATGTAGCGTCGTTTATCTGGATCTACGGCATGTTCAGAAATGTATAGGCTGTAAGATTTATAAAAGACAAACAACTCTGGCGGTAAAGAGAAAACAGCCTGGTAATTGATGCGTTTATGGGCAAAAAAGCCCCAACCGCTTAATAATAGCAATGAGGTGAGAATGAAAAAATGGATTCTTAAAAAAGCTAAAAGTCGCATAAAGGCTTAAAAAAGGTGAAAAAAAACAAAGCAAATCCTTCGGATTAATTTGCAATAGGTATTTGCGAATTATAAAATAATAGTTAACTTTGCAATCCTAATTAAGGAATTTGAAATTATAATAGATATGGCAAATCATAAGTCAGCTGAAAAAAGAATTCGTGCAAACAGAGCTAAGTACTTGACAAACAAGTATCAAATGAAAACAGCTCGTACGTTTATCAAACGCTTTAGAGCAGCTACTGAAAAAGCAGAAATCCAGGAACTTTTCAAAAAGGTGTCCAGCATGATTGACAAGTTGGCTAAAAAAGGTATTATTCATAAAAATAATGCGGCTAACAAAAAATCAAAATTAGCTAAGCATTTGAACGTAAAAACTCAGGCATAATTTTTTAAGCCTGAGTTTTTTTCGATATTTAAAGCCTCGTTGTATATCGCATCGAGGCTTATTTTTTACTATTTTTTATGGAAGACAATGTAAAGTATATGCCCATACAACAATGGGCAGAAGAAGACAGACCACGTGAAAAAATGTTGCTTAAAGGACGATCTGCTTTATCAGACGCCGAACTCATTGCTGTGTTATTAGGATCAGGAATGGCGAATCAAAGCGCTGTTGATCTAGCTCGGCAGGTTCTGCAACGTTGCGGCTATAATCTGGATCACCTGGGGAAACTTTCAGTAAACGACCTGACCAAGATCAAAGGCATAGGTCTAGCGAAAGCAGTTACTTTAGTAAGTGCATTTGAATTAGGACGCAGACGTAATCAAGGCTTAGGTAGAGAGCGAATCATATTGAAAACGGCTCAGGAAGTTTATGATTACATGAAACCGCATTTACTCGATTTACCTCATGAAGAATTTTGGGTATTGTCGCTCAATAGAGCCAATGCTGTTATTCGTGCCAATAAGATCAGTGCAGGAGGAATAGCTGGAACTGTTGTCGATACACGCATGCTATTCAAAGAAGCATTGGAAAATCTTGCAAACAGCATTATATTGGTTCACAATCACCCTTCTGGTACATTGAAGCCAAGTGAGGCCGACGAGTACCTTACGAAAAAGCTGGTAGAAGCTGGAAAGTTTTTAGAAATACAAGTATTGGATCATCTGATATTCACGGACAGGGGATATTATAGTTTTGCAGACCATGGCACAATTTTATAAAGTAAAGAAGAAGTACGTTCAGCGAGCCGGAATTGCCATGGGAATTGTGTTGATTGGAATTTCTCTGGTGATTAATGGATTAAGAGTAAATGATTATAAGATTACCATTACAAAAATGCGTAATCAAAAGGATGAGTATTTTAAAGAATCTGAAAACTCTCCCATTACAGATCAGGAAATATTTAGAGGTCTTTTGTACTATGATATTCAACCCAAATATAAAGTTACCGCTAAGCTCAAGTTCATCGATAGCCTGTCTATTATCAAAGTATTGCGCAATGATGGTAAACTTACGGAGTACAGTAGATTTGCTGTTGCTTCTTTTTTAATGGACACCATTGAACATACCGTGATCTTATTGAAATTATTAAATGAAGAAGAAGGTAAATTGTTTCTGCCCTTTACAGATATGACCAATGGGAGGCAAACATATAGGGCTGGCCGATACCTGGATATCAACTGGAAAAAAGGACAGAAGACAACTGACATCGATTTTAATTTGGCCTACAATCCTTATTGCGTATACAATTACAAATACAGCTGCCCGATTCCTCCCAGAGAGAATTTTATTAAAGCCTTTATTGAAGCGGGAGAAAAAATGATTCCAGAGCAGGAATAAATGAAAAGCATAAAGGTAAAATCTGTATTTTTGTCTCTTTAAAATAGATCATAATTATTATCGCATACCATGAAGATATCTTACAAGTGGCTTAATCAGTTTATCACATTAACAGAGACTCCAGAAGAGATCGCAAAAAAGCTTACGTATTCTGGATTAGAAGTAGAAGCGGTAGAATTGTATGAGCCTTTTAAAGGAGGATTAGAAGGACTGCTTGTAGGGAAAGTATTGGAGTGTGAACGCATTCCTGAAACGGAAAAACTCCACAAGACCAAAGTAGATATTGGAAATGGAGAGGTATTAGCTATTGTATGCGGAGCTCCGAATATTAAACAAGGTTTGACGGTTGTTGTTGCTCCGTCTGGTGCGACACTTTATCCATCGGATGGAGGAGAACCTTTGAAAATTAAAAAAGGGAAAATACGAGGAGAAGTTTCGGAAGGAATGATCTGCGCGGAAGATGAAATTGGCTTAGGGGGATCGCATGCGGGAGTAATAGAATTATCAGAAGAATGGGCTGCAGGTACCGCGGTAGCAAAAGTATATAAAATAGAAACCGATCATATATTTGAAATCGGCTTGACTCCTAACCGAGCGGATGCTGCAAGTCACAGAGGTGTAGCGAGAGACTTAAAAGCACTTTACAAAAGAGCTCTTCATCCTGAAAAAGCAATAAGTATTTCTAATTCATTACCTGTAGCCTCTGTAAGTATTGAAAACAAAGAAGCTTGTCCGCGCTATACAGGAATCGTTTTAAAGAATGTGAAAGTTGCGGCTTCTCCGGAATGGTTGCAATTCAGATTGAAGTCCATAGGATTACATCCCATCAATAACGTTGTTGACATTACCAATTATGTCCTCCACGGCTGGGGCCAACCGATGCATGCGTTTGATTTCGGAAAAGTAAAAGATGGAAAGATCATCGTACGCAACGCAAAAAAAGGAGAGACGTTGCTTACACTCGATGGTATCACTCGAACATTGAATGAAGCGGACCTCCTGATATGCAATGCGACGGAACCTATGTGCATTGCTGGTGTGATGGGAGGTAAAGATTCTGGCGTTTCGGAAAACACAACGTCTATCTTCTTAGAAAGTGCTTATTTCCATCCAACACCTGTTCGCAAATCCTCGCAAAGACATGCCATCAAAACGGATTCTTCTTTCCGTTTTGAAAGAGGAACGGATCCTAATATTCCAGCAGTTGCGTTGCAAGTTGCTGTGCAATTATTGCAAGAAATCACTGGAGCGGAAATAGCCTCAGCTATTTTTGATAGTGCACCAGCAACAGTTGCTCCGTTTGAAATCAAAACTTCTTACCCATTCATCACCGATTATATTGGTAAAGAAATACCTGCTGAAACCATTCGTACGATTCTTACGGATTTAGAAATACAGGTGAGTGATACTAACAATGGCCAGTTTACGGCATTGGTTCCTCCGTTCAAAGTAGATGTCACAAGACCTGCAGATTTAGTAGAAGAAGTGCTGAGGATTTATGGTTATGATAACATTCCATTATCTTCTTCTTTATCGACAAATTTCCTGGCAGAACATCCGATAAAGGATCGCGATAAGATGCAGAAGAAATTGACCGCGACACTTGCAGGGACAGGTTTTTCTGAGATCATCACCAACTCATTGACTACACCGGTTTATGCGGCATTGCTGGGCAAACAAACCACTTCGGTAGAGATTCAAAATAAATTGAGTGAAGAGTTGGGCGTGATGCGTCAGGACTTATTATTCTCAGGACTTGAAATACTTCGTTACAATATCAACCGCAGGCAGCAAGATCTAAGATTGTTTGAATTCGGATTTGTATACAAGAAGGGAGAAGCTGCCGGTCAATTTATTGAAGATCATAAATTAGGGTTGTGGGTGTGTGGTGCCAGTGAAGCAGAATCATGGCAGAAGAAAACACAAGAAACCGATTTCTATAGCATCAAGCAGGCGCTGGCTCTTATTTTAGATAAACTCAATATCTCGAAATACGAACTAAGACCATTACAAAACACGATGCCTTTCAAAGAAGGGTTAGAGCTTTTCGTACAAAATAAGTCAGCAGGAATGTTGGGTTTGGTTTCCCCCGATATATTGGCTCAAGTTGATATTAAAATTCCTGTATATGCGGCTGAATTGAACACAGCTGTATTGCTTAAGGCTTATGACAACTTGCCATTATACCAGGAAGTCACTAAATTCCCTGAGGTAAAAAGAGATCTTTCTCTTGTCATAGACAAAAAGATCACATTTGAAGAACTGAAGAAGATTGCTTCTAAAGTGGAGAAAAAGTTGATTTCAGACATCAATGTATTCGATGTGTTTGAAGGAAAGCAATTAGGCGAAGATAAAAAGGCTTATGCTATCAGTATTACGTTGGTGGACAAAACGCAAACATTAACCGATAAGGTCATCGAACAAACCATGGAACGCCTTATTGAGGCGTATGAGAAAGAGTTAGGGGCCGTAATTCGTAAATAAAGAAACATGGAAGAGCATTTCGCACCCAAATTGATTGTACTGGAGGAAAAGATCAAAAAGCTGATAGATGCTTATGATCAATCCTTGCAGGAAGCAAAGGAATTGAAGGAGGAGAATGCTTTTTTAAAATCTTTGGTAAAAAACAAAGAAGAGGAAATTAAAAACTTTCAAAATCAATTTAAAATAAGTAAAATTGCATTAACCTCGGCCGATGATACGCATAGGAAAGCTGAGTTAAAACTCAAGATTAATGAGTATATCAGGGAGATAGATAAGTGTATAGCTTACTTAAAGGAATAACTAAAATCTTCCTTAACTGATATGGGGGATTTATCAATAAAAATAAAAATAGGAGACCGGGAATATCCGATGAAAGTGAAACCGGAAGAGGAAGAGCGTGTTAGGCTTGCCGGAAGGCTGCTGAATGACAAGCTAAAGACTTTTCGAGATCATTTCAAGATAGACGACAAGCAAGATTTATTGTCCATGATTGCATTCGACGCTCAGGCGGGATTGTTAAAATCAGAACACAATAGTTTAGATCTGCTTAAAAAGTTTGACAACAAGATCGTTGAATTGGACGAGTTGTTGACCAAGGCCCTTAAACGATAGTTATTCTTCCCTTCATGCTTTCCTGTACCTAAATCTGCTGAGTCATATATAACCCATATCACTCATGACGGACTTAATATTATATATTGTACTTGCTGGAGCGGGCTCGCTTGTAGTAGGTATCGTAATCGGAAGATACCTTCTTATTAATTTTTTTAAGAAATACGAAGAGGACAGTAAAGAGAAAAGCAAACTCATTCTGAAAGAAGCACAACTCCAGGCTGAAACTACCAAGAAGGATAAAATACTGGAAGCGAAAGAACATTTTCTAAAGCTAAAATCTGAATTTGAAGACGACTCTAACAAAAAGAAAAACCTTATCATTCAGAACGAACAAAAAATCAAACAACGCGAACAAACGGTATCCAAGCAACTGGAAACCAATCAGCGTCGCGAAGCGGAGTTAGACAGCATGCGCGAAAATTTATCTGCGCAACTTGAGATTCTTAACAAACGCAAAGAAGAAACAGAGAAAGTAAGATTGTCTCAGGTTGCCAAACTAGAGAAAATCGCTACGCTGACAGCGGACGAAGCGAAAGCACAATTGCTGGAAGCCATCAAAGAAGAAGCGAAGACAGAAGCGTCCTCTTACATCAAAGGCATTACAGACGAAGCAAAATTGACCGCTACCAAAGAAGCGAAGAAAATTGTTTTGGAAACCTTACAAAGAACAGCTACAGAACATGCCATCGAAAACTGTGTCTCTATTTTTAACATAGAAAGCGATGACATCAAAGGTAAAATCATCGGTAGAGAAGGACGTAACATCCGTGCACTGGAAGCCGCAACGGGAGTGGAGATCATTGTAGACGATACACCTGAAGCCATTATCATTTCAGGCTTTGATCCGGTGAGAAGAGAAGTAGCGCGTTTGTCTTTGCACAGACTAGTGAGTGACGGTCGTATTCACCCGGCTCGTATCGAAGAAATTGTAGCGAAGACGTTCAAACACATCGACGATGAAATCATTGAAATAGGAGAGCGTACGGTGATTGATCTGGGTATTCATGGATTGCATCCTGAATTGATCAAGATGGTGGGACGTATGCGTTTCCGTTCGTCCTACGGACAAAATTTGTTGCAACATTCCAGAGAGGTAGCGAACCTTTGCGCCACGATGGCTTCTGAATTGGGCTTGAATGCGAAGGTTGCCAAGCGTGCAGGTTTACTTCATGACATTGGTAAAGTAAGTCCAGACGAACCCGAATTGCCTCACGCTATTTTGGGAATGGAGTTGGCGAAAAAATATAAAGAGTCGCCAGAAGTATGCAATGCCATCGGAGCTCACCATGACGAAATCGAAATGACAAGTATGATCTCTCCGATCGTACAAATCTGTGATGCTGTATCAGGTGCAAGACCAGGTGCACGTCGCGAAGTGATGGAGTCCTACATCAAACGTTTGAAAGAATTAGAAGCATTGGCTCTTTCATTTGATGGTGTGACGAAATGTTACGCTATTCAGGCAGGACGCGAGTTGCGTATCATGGTAGATGCAGATTCTGTCAACGATGAAAAAGCAGGAATGCTTTCCTTTGAAATTTCTAAAAAAATTGAAACAGAAATGCAGTATCCCGGACAGATTAAAGTCACGGTGATCAGAGAAATGCGGGCAATCAATTACGCCAAATAGATTTTTAAGGGCTGCCTTTTTTGGGCGGCCTTTATTTTACAAAAGAATAATATGAAAAAAGTTTTTTTAGCCGGTGTTCTATACATGGGCATCATTTTTAATTCGCAAGCACAATCAGTTACAGCGAAAAATTCGATCGACCAAATTGAAAACGAACGCTTGGAGTTGAATCGCTTGCAGGAGCGCATCAAAGCGAAGCAGGATAGTTTGATCCGTGAACGTATCAAGATTGAAGAAGAACAAAAGAAAGTAGAAGCAGCAAGGAGAGCCGCTCTGGTTGTTCAAACTCCAGCAAAAGTTGAACCGCAACCTAAAATCGAACCCGTTAAAATAAGAAAACGTTTGGTCAAGAATTCTGTTGGCATTGCTCCTGTGCACATGTACATTACAGGGTTTGAAGCGTTCTACGAACGTGCCATTGGCAAAAAAATATCGCTTGTGTTAAGTGGAGGATACCATGGTATGGAAAATTTCCCGAGACCAAACAGCAGTTCAGGAAGTAGTAGCAGCTCTACCACGACACTAGGTACAGCTTTTCTAGAAGGAGATAAAGTTGCTTATTATGGAGTGAGGTTGCAGTTGCAATTGAGAGCATACTTATTTGAGGAGCCGATGCATTGGAGAAATTGTATATCGCTCCCACGTTTTTATATAAGCACGATGAACTCTTAATGCTTCATGATCATAACTATTCATCAAATGGATCACCCATACAATACGATCGTTATTTTGCAGAAGCAGTAGTGCCAGGAGTAGACATCGGTTACCAGCTTAAGTTGTTGAGGTATTTTAGTGTGAGTCCATTCATTGGCTTTATGTACACACTTCCTATTTCAGCAAAAGATGATGCCAATCAGGTCAATATTGATTTCCTTAATCCGTATAGACAGAATTTAATGTTCCGTACAGGATTGACTATTGGATTTACTTTTTAAAACGGAAGTATGAAAGTTTATTTTTTTACATGTTTCGTTTTATATGGATTCTGTTTTTGTTCCATTGCCTTCGCTCAATCAGAGACTGATTCGCTAAGAAAAGTTTCCATTGAACAGGAGCAACAAGAACTAAGGGCAGAACAGCTTTTTCTTCAACGCAAAAAAGATAGTTTAAGTAGATTGAGTTCTACGCTTCAGTCGAAAGTATTAAATGATCAGAAAAAGAGAGAAGAAGCGAAGGATAAAAAATACAAAAATGCCATCGCTCTTGATCCGGTTTATGATTTGATGTTCTTAGGTTTTGAAGCTTCTTATGAACGCGCTGTAGCCACTAAACAATCGATTTATATAAGCTTAGGTTATTATGATTATTACGGTCGTGATGAATACCGTGAAACAGATAAATCCTATCTGAAAGCGAGCTCGGGTTATCGTTGCCAATTAGAGTATAGAATGTATTTGCTTCCTGACGGGTCGGTGTTCTCCGGATTATATGCTGGTCCTATGGTGATGTATAAGCAACGTTCTGAACAAGTATCAGCAAACGTTAAAGACAGTTTGAATCATTATACCTATCACTATGAAGATCAGAGTCGCTTTGGAAGCGCCCTGGGTATAGGAGTGGTAGCGGGTTATCAGATAAAGCTAGGACATCGCTTTATGTTTGATTCGTATGTCCAAATAGGCGGTATAATTAATTTGGGTGACCGTTATCAATCTGAAACGATCGGCAACGCGTTGTGGGATCCTTATAATTCTTCACCAACGATTGGTACCGGAATTTCATTAGGCTACAAGTTTTAGTTGTAGTAGATAATAAGGCGTATAAAGAGAGAGAGCGGTGTAATTCAAATTACACCGCTCTCTCTCTTTATTTTTGCAGTAATTTTTTTATTCAAAGTAAATAGTAGTCTTTGGTAAGAGTGCCTTTATTTTTCTCTGTTCAGTAGAAGACAATTCATTACCTACCAATGTTAATGTTTTTAGATTTTTCAAATTAGCAATTTCCATAGGCAGAGTCGTTAGCTTATTGAGCGCCAGATCAAGGTTTTCAAGAGAAGTCAACATGGCAATAGAAGGAGGGAATTCTGTCAAACCATTTTGACGCAAAGTCAATGTTTGTAATTGTTTCAGGTTCCCAATTTCTATTGGTAGTGTTTTAATAGGATTTTTATTCAGGTTCAATTCTTTCAAATGAATTAACTTACCAATGGAAGGAGAAATAGAAGTCAATTTATTACTACCTAAGTCAAGTGAAAGAAGTTTGTCCAACGATTCCCACTCTTTAGAAAAAGTAGTAAGCTTATTGTTGAACATATTCATTTTCACAAGGTAAGTCATCTTACCAGAACCGGCTGGTAAATCACTTAAGATTTTAGAACTGAAGTCAGCACAGTATACAATTTCAGGTTCTTCAAATGCATTATCTAAAGTAAAACACTCTCCCATGCAACCTTTCTCCAATTTAGCTACTGCTTCTTTTTTCCCGTATTGCATAGCCATTACCAAGTCGGTACACATTTCCGTACTGGTAAAGCCCATTTTAATTCCCAACAACTCTTTCGCATAAGCTCTATAGAAATAAGCATCCGCGTATTTAGGATTTAAACTGATGGCATTTGTAAAATCTCCAATGGCTTTGATGTAATCTTTACTGTTCAATGCATTGACGCCACTATTGTAATAGGATGTAGCATCAGGATGATTGAACGCCGTAGAAACGGTTAACATAACAAAAGCGAAGAGCGTTATATACCAATTTTTCATGCCGGAATGTTATAAAAGGATGTACTTAAAAGTGGCTACTTCTTTCTTACGAAATAGCCTTTAGATGGGTTACTGAATTGTCTTAAATTATTGGCCGAAGGACGGGTAAAATAATGTGAATAACAAGAAAAACGAGTCTTTTAACGCTTTCAGCTACTTTTTTAATGTGGATAAACTTAGCGGTGCCACTGCATTTTTATTTTTTCATGAGTTTTTCGATGTCATTGATTTCAATAGGAATAGATTCCATCAGATTTAGAGGACCGTTTGGTGTAATCAGAATGTCATTTTCAAGACGTATACCTATGCCTTCTTCTTGGATGTAAATCCCTGGTTCACAAGTGAGCAACATTCCTGCTTTCATCGCACCTTTGCGCACCCCCACATCGTGTACATCCAGGCCCAGGAAATGAGAAATACCGTGCATAAAGTATTTTCTATACAAGGGGTTGTCGGGATTCTGTTTTTTGACTTCTTGGGGATCAATCAACTTTAACTTGATCAATTCTTCTTCGACCAGTTGTACGACTTCTTTTTGATAGTTCTCAAAGGTATTGCCGATTTTCAACAACAAGGTTGACTGCTTTAAAATATGTAAAACCGATTGATAAACTTCTTTTTGTCTGGGTGTGAAAGTACCATTGACAGGAATAGTTCTGGTAAGGTCTGCCGCATAATTACCATAAGAAGATCCGAAATCCATGAGAATGAGTTCTCCGTCTTTACAGATCTTATTGTTCGTCACGTAATGCAACACACAGGCCTCTTTACCGGATGCAATGATGCTTGGATAAGCAGGCCCGTATGAACGTTGACGAAGAAATTCATGTGTAATTTCTGCTTCAATTTCAAATTCATATACACCGGGTTTTACGAATTTTAATACTCTCTGAAAGGCATCACCTGTAATTTGACAAGCCTTGGAAACTTGTTCTATTTCTTCTGTTGTTTTGATGACTCTTAAATCCTGTATAATAGGAGCAGAGCGCTCTAGCGAGTGTAAAGGATAGTGTTGTTTAATATGTGTTGCGTAACGGTCTTCTTTGGTTTGTACGCTTTTCTCCGCACGCCCGTGTTCATTGGCATTCAGGTATATGTGTTGAGCATCGAGCAAAAGTGTATGTACTATTTTTTCGAAATCTTTTTCCCAATATACCGTACCGATTCCTGATAATTCCTGGGCTTCAGCTTTAGTCAATTTTGCACCCTCCCAAATGGCAATGTGTTCGTTTGTTTCTTTTATAAAAAGAATGACTTTGTGTTTTTCCTCTGTTGCATCAGGAAACAACACCAGCAACGTATCTTCCTGGTCGATACCTGTTAAATAAAATAAATCATTATTTTGTCTGAAAGGGAAGGTTCCATCTGCATTTGTAGGGTAGATGTCATTGGATAAAAAGATGGCAATTCCTCCCTTTTTTAACTTGGAACTAAAGGCTTCTCTGTTTTTTATAAAAAAGGATTTATTTATCGGTAAGTACCTCATTTTAGTTAAATTTATAGAATAATTAATCGTATAAATATGTTAAAGAAGAAGCTGATTCTATTTGTTATTGTCTGTGTACAATTTTATACTGCCAATGCTCAAAGTAGTAAGTATTGGATTTTTTTCAAAGATAAAGATACATCAAATTATAATTGTTCGATGGTGTTAAGTCCAAAGGCAATTGAGAATAGAAACACTCACGGCATTTCATTGTACCAATATACAGATATCCCTTTGAATAATGCTTACCTGCATGCAGTGGAATCATCATCCGGTGCACTGTCCATTTGCACTTCCAAATGGTTGAATGGTGTATCTACAATGCTTACAGCCGATCAAAAAGAAATAGTTGAACACTTGCCTTTTGTGAAAGAAGTGAGATTGATTGATCGTAACATTGTAGTTACATCTACGCATGTCAATCCGGATCCAGCTTACATGCACATCGCCATGTTGCAAATGGGATTGACTAATTTCCTTAAAGCATCGTTAGATGGAACAGGTGTAAATATCGGAGTGATTGATGCCGGATTCTTTCTGGCTCAATCGGATAAATATACTTCGCACTTGATCTCGGAAGGGAAAGTAAAAGCACAACGTGATTTCATTGATCCAACTCGCAAAGATTTGATTACGGTGTCAGTGACAGGTGCTGATGAACATGGTAAAAATGTATTGCGTATGATAGGCGGCTATGACGATAAACAGAAGGTGCAATTTGGAATGGCTCCTAATGCTTCGTTTTATTTAGCCAGAACAGAAGATGGTGATCGTGAACATCGCCTGGAAGAAGATCATTGGATCATGGCACTGGAATGGATGGACAGCATGGGCATACGTTTGATCAGTACATCGCTGGGTTATGCCATCAAGATGGACGATCCAAAAGAAAATTATACGCAAGATCAAATGGATGGGAAAACAGCTGTCATATCGAAAGCGGTTCAACAGGCATTTGATGAAAAAGGGATGTTCATCGTGGTCTCTGCCGGTAATGAAGGTGCCAACCCTGCCTGGCAAATCATATCTGCTCCTGCAGATGCCAAAGGAGCATTGTCTATCGGTGCTACCAACGATACACAATGGGACAAAATAGATTACAGCAGCATTGGTCCTGAACATTTACCTTATTTAAAACCCAACGTTTCTTGTTATTCACCGAATGGTACATCTTTCTCTTGTCCTGCTGTAGCGGGGTTTGTAGCATGTCTGATGCAAAAGGCTCCTCAGTTGAGCAATAAAGAGTTGTACGACATCATGCAAAAATGTTCTCATTTGTACCCTTATGGAAACAACTACCTGGGTTACGGTATTCCACAAGCAGATAGAGCACTTGTGTTGATCAAAGACGTCAATACAGATTTCAAAACATCTACGATGAAGGAAGTGAAGAAGAGCAAATTTTCTTTGAGCAAACTGGATAAAGAAATGAAAGAAGCTATCGTGTTCAATAAGAAAAATGAAACGATTGTTTTGAATCAAAAAATTATTCCTGTTAAAAAAGGAAAGCTGGCAATTAAAAGAGAAGGGGGTGTAGCAAGAACTACTGTTGTCTTATCCGACAATTCGGTAGTTGAAATCATTTGGCAGTAAATAGGAAGGACAGATAAGCCGGTGAAGGAATTTGAAATTATTGAATTGCCCAATGGAATAAGAGTCATCTTTAAAGAAGTGCCTTATTCTAAAATCGTTCATTGCGGTTACATCCTGGATGTAGGTACACGCGATGAAATCGATGAAGAGCATGGCATTGCCCATTTTTGGGAGCACATGTCTTTCAAGGGTACGAAGAAAAGATCAGCCTTTCGTGTACTCAGTAGCCTGGAAATATTTGGCGGTGAATTGAACGCTTATACTACAAAAGAAAAAATGTGGTTTCATGCTTCAGTACCTGGACAACATGTAGAGAAAGCGTTTGATGTATTGACTGATATTGTCTTTGACTCTACCTTTCCTGCAAAAGAATTAGAAGTAGAACGTGGAGTGGTATTGGAAGAAATTTCCATGTACCTCGATACTCCGGAGGAATATATTCAGGATGAATTTGAACATCGTTTGTTTAAAGGGCAGGCTCTTGGAAATTACATTTTAGGAACACCACAAAGTGTCAGTTCTTTTTCTACACAGAAGATAAAAAAATTCGTAAAGCAAACAGTAGATACGGAACGCATCGTGTTCTCTATTGTGGGCAATATCACTTCAGCTGAAGTTCACAAACTGGTGAATCAATACATCAAAACAATTCCCAAGCATACGGCTGTAAGGAAAAGAGAAAAGAATAAAAAGAAACCCATGGTATTTTCTACTGAAGAATCCAGGAACAATAGCCAGGCACATTGCATAGTAGGTTGTCAGGCTTACTCGTTGAAAGATGAAAAAAGGTTACCTTTATTCATGTTGACCAACTGGCTGGCAGGGCCTGGGCTTACTTCTAAACTCAATATGGTGTTGAGAGAAAAGAGGGGATATGTATATACCATTGAAGCCAACTATCAACCGTTTGTAGATACAGGCATGTTGAATTTTTATTTTGGTACAGATAAAAAGCAGTTGTACAAATCGATTGCCTTAATCGATAAAGAATTGAATGCATTAATGGATAAGCCACTGAGCTCGCTTCAGCTGAGACAGATGAAAGAACAAGTGCTGGGACAAATGTTAATGGCGGAAGAAAGCCTGAGCAATCTCATGCAAATGATGGGAAAGAGTTTATTGGATTATAATAAAGTAGAAAGTTTTACCGACGTAGAAAAGAAAGTCAATAAACTTTCTTCTTCTGCTTTGCAGGAAATTGCAAAAGATATTTTCCAAAAAGATAAAATGAGTCAGTTGATCTTGTTACCGTCTTAATCGCGATGGATGTTTTACCTGGAGACTTGCAAAAATACCTTGATTTTCATACCGATGATGAAAGCGCATTGCTTGCTGCCATAGATCGCGATACACATTTGAATGTCATGCTTCCAAGAATGTTGTCCGGACATTTTCAAGGACGTTGTCTTTCGATGCTTTCCAAATTGATTGCTCCTCAAACGATATTGGAAATAGGAACGTATACCGGTTACTCCGCCTTGTGTCTGGCTGAAGGGCTTACCGCTACGGGTAAATTGATTTCTATCGATGTCAACGAAGAATTAGAATCGAAAATTCTTTCGCATTGGAAACAGCATGAAAAGTATGCTCAAATGGAATTGAAGATAGGGAATGCAGTAGAATTGATACCGGCATTACCAACTGCATCATTTGATCTGGTATTCATTGATGCAGACAAGAAAAACTATTCCGTGTATTATGATCTGGTGATTGATAGAGTGCCCTCTGGAGGAGTTATTCTTGCCGATAATGTATTGTGGAGCGGTAAGGTGTATCGTGAAGGAGATAAAGACAAAGATACATTAGCCATGCGTGCTTTCAATGAGAAAGTTACTCAGGATAAAAGAGTAGAGAAAATTATTTTACCTATACGCGATGGCGTATTCATGATTCGAAAAAAATAACAACCTGTTTATGAAGCGTTGCACCGTGTCGATTTTTTTATGTTTTGTCACGCTTCAATTGGTCGTGGCTCAAACTGTTCCTGATCGCATTGAGTTTGCAGGTATGCAATTGTTCTTGACAAAGAAGGCAAGGGACCGTGTACAGGCCGATGTAGACATGATCAAAAAGAGCTCTACTTATTTTCAACAGAAAGTAGACCGTGCCAATTTATTTTTCCCTGTCATAGAAAAAGTGTTTACAGAAGAAGGATTTCCTACAGAGTTTAAATACCTCGCGCTGCAGGAAAGCAGTCTGGTTTCGGATGCGGTGTCTTCTTCTCAAGCGGTGGGCTATTGGCAGTTTAAAAAAGAATCGGCAGTTGAGGTAGGTGTGAAAGTAGATTCTCGTGTGGATGAACGCATGAACATCTATGCTTCCAGCAGAGGCGCGGCTAAATACCTCAAGAGAAATCAGGCGGTGTTGAACAACTGGGTATATACATTACTCTCTTACAACATGGGATTGGGTGGTGTGAGATCTCAAGTCAACAATGAATATGTAGGTGCGCAGCAAATGGAAATAGACGAAGACATGCATTGGTATGTCTTTCGCTTTTTGGCACATAAAATTGCTTACGAAGACATGGTGGGAAATGCCTATCATTCTTCTTTGCATTTGGTGAGTTATAAATTGTCCGAGCAAACAGAGCTCAGTGATATTGCAAAAGAAACCAGTATCGATGAGAAATTATTACTGGATTATAATAAATGGTGCTTGCATCAGGAAGTGCCGGGAGATAAAGAATACATTGTTATACTGCCTGTACCTGTTGCTGACAGGGAGCAGTATATTGCTAAATACGAAAAAGGAACAACCTCGAAGTCGCCTGCGCCACCTGTCATTACTTACCATGAACCGGTGCAGGGAACAGTTGTCGATAAATCCGGAGTAGCGTATACGGCCATCGATCAATTGGGAGATTGGTCCACTGCACCTGTAAGAGTTTCGATTAACAGAGTGAAAGCCGTAAGGATATCTCACGGAGATAATATAGATAATATCACCCTGAAGACAGGTATTTCTAAAGAAGCATTTTTGCGATTCAACGAAATTACGATTTCTCACGCGCTCATTATAGGTAATTATTATTATCTTCAGTTAAAGCGCTTGAAAGCGATTACACCTTTTCATACGGTGACGAAAGGAGAATCGGTTTGGTCCATTGCACAGCATTATGGCATGAAGCAAGGTGCGATACTTTCTAAAAACAGAATGAGCAAGCACGATGCATTGAAAGAAGGCAGGGTACTTTGGTTAAGAGATAAGCGACCGAAAGATGTCGCTGTGGAATACAAAACGGTAGAGACTAAAGTTGAGACCGGTATTATTTCAAAATCGATTATAGTGCCTTCCAATGATACTGTGATACCTGCTATTCAGGAGTCCTTGCCAGAAAATGAATATTATATTTATCATTCCGTCAAACAGGGAGAGACGATGTTCAGTATATCAAGATCGTATGGAGTCTCGTCCGATAGTATTTTGACCTGGAATGAGATGAATGATTATTCTATCAAGACGGGACAAAATTTAATTGTAGGTAGAAAAATAAAATCGCCAGTGAAACATCTCGTGAAACAAGGGGAGACGCTTTATAAAATTGCTCAGCTTTATCATGTGGATGTAAATACCATTTTAAAAAATAATAATAAAACGGAAGCATCTATAAAAATTGGAGAAGAGCTGATCATTACTCCATAATGTATGCCGCAAAAACTATCTCACATACCGATCGATGTATTGATTCATATTGAAGAACACATGGATGACCCCGTTGTGTTGTTGGATAAGTACAATAAGGTATTGTGGGCGAATAAGAAAACGCAATCTATACTACCGGAACATTTTTTTTATGGAAAAAGTATCATAGACCTTGTTCATTTTTTTATTGAAGACGAGTATAAGTTGGTTCAATTTCTTTCAGGTGCTTATCAGAACATGAAATTGCATGGTCCTGTATTGACCTATGAAATAAAACCAGGCACATTCATTTGTTATAAAAATATTCCGGACGATCATAAATTATTTTGGATTACCGGCTTGGAAAACTTTGAAGCCAAAGAAAGATTGCTGGATGAATTAGAATACAAAAGAATTTTTCATCAGGTGTTTGATGCCATTTTGATTTACAATTCAGACGGAATAGTCATGGATGTGAACACGGCAGTATGTGAGATGTACCAA
>JAQBNU010000002.1 GCA_028288365.1 Chitinophagaceae bacterium
AAAAGCGGGAAGAGCTCAAACAATGGCTCAATCCCTAACGCGATGAAGCCCTTGCGTTAGGGATCGAACGAAAAGCCCGAAGCGCGCGGTTTTGTGCGGTAGGCGGACTTGTAGTGAGAGCCCGGCCCCGCCTGTTTTGCCGTTTTAGAGCTAAAAGGACTTTGCGGGGAACGCCCTATTCAGTATTACTTGACAAATAATAATCATCTAAACTCTTTTACTCATCTGAAATTTATCAAAGAGAAGAAATCAACTTTTCTTAAACACAATCTTCATCCTCCTTAATCTTCTTCTATCTTTGTCTCATGAATTTGGACGGAAAACTGAAGGAAGTTCCTGTTTTTGGGATTATACAGCAGGCTGCGGATAAGTTGGATGTACCGGCTTATGTGATTGGCGGCTATGTCAGGGACATGATCATGAACAGGCCTTCCAAAGACATAGACGTGGTCTGCCTGGGAAGTGGAATTGGATTGGCGGAAGAAGTGGCAGCTTTGTTACCAGATAAACCTCCAGTACATGTTTTTAAAAGTTTTGGTACCGCCATGTTTACAACTGAAGGATTGGAAGTGGAATTCGTAGGGGCCAGAAAAGAATCTTACCGCTCAGAATCACGCAAGCCGATTGTAGAAAACGGCAGCATGGAAGACGATCAGAACCGTCGTGACTTTACCATCAATGCGATGGGACTTGGTCTAAATAAAAACACATTCGGTCAGTTATCAGATCCTTTCGACGGTCAGCAGGATATCCGTAGAAAAATCATTCGTACGCCATTGGATCCGGACATTACATTTTCAGATGATCCCTTACGCATGATGCGTGCCGTGCGGTTTGCCAGTCAATTGGGTTTTGATATAGAGCCCGATACCTTTGATGCCTTGTTGAGAAATAAGGATCGTTTGAAAATTGTATCGATGGAACGGATCTCGGATGAACTGAATAAAATCATTCTTTCTCCTAAACCTTCGTATGGATTCAAACTTTTGTTTCAGGCGGGATTATTACAGCTGATCTTTCCTGAACTGGTGGCTTTGCAAGGTGTAGAGACCATAGACAATAAATCACACAAGGATAATTTTTACCATACCTTACAAGTGCTTGACAATGTAGCAGAGCATTCGGACGACTTATGGTTGAGATGGGCCGCTATTTTGCATGACATCGCCAAGCCTGCTACCAAACGCTTTGAGCAGGGACATGGATGGACGTTTCACGGGCATGAAGACAAAGGCGGACGCATGGTGCCGGGTATTTTTCGTCGCCTCAAATTGCCACTCAATGAAAAAATGGAAATGGTAGCCAAGCTGGTCAAACTTCATCTGCGTCCAATCGCACTGGTGAAAGATCATGTCACCGATTCCGCAGTACGTCGATTGTTGTTTGAAGCAGGAGAGCATTTTGAAGATTTGATGGCGCTATGCAGAGCGGACATCACCTCTAAAAACAATCAGAAGGTAAAACGTTTTCTGGAAAACTTTGATAAAGTAGAACAAAAGGTCATCGAAGTAGAAGAGAAAGATTCTATCCGCAATTTCCAACCCGTTGTTAGCGGTGAAGACATCATGCAATTATTCAATTTAAAACCTTCTCGTGAAGTAGGGGATATTAAAAATGAATTGCGCGATGCCATCTTAGACGGAGTCATTAAAAATGAATGGGAAGAAGCCATCGCATTTGTAAAAGAGGCGGGTATGAAAAAGGGATTCACTCCCGCATCATAAAGTGTCCAGTGTTTTTTTTTGTTTGTAGCTTTCCCAACCTGCAGACATGCCAGCTGCAGAATAGATAAACACAAAAGGAAGAAGAGGAATTAAAAAACGTCCGTCCCAGTTTTCACTGGTCAGGCTTACGATGAGTGTTTGCATACTGAGGTAGCACAGTATAAACGTTTTGGAAGCGCTTGCGGGTAATTTTTTGTATCCGTAAAAAGCCAACGCATAAATAGGATAGAGGATGGTAACGATCAACATATTGTGCGCCATCGAAAAATAAGGTTTTATACTGGCCACAAACAAGAACCCTTTCATCAGGCATAGTTTTAAAAAATAAAAGGGATTACCGATGATAAATAAGGCCAGTTGAATCAATGGTTCCTGTGTTATAGATGGAATGTATAGAGGTGTGGGAGGTTCTATCCAAAGGGAAATACCAGGGTATATGATTTCTGCTTTGCTGTAACTGTCGATAAAGTAAAAAATATAATTACGCAGCATTTCATTTATTAAAAAAAACATCAACGCAAGAAGTCCCAAAGAATAGAGGATCATATTTTTTTTCGATAGTAGTATGAATTCTTTTCTATGGAACAGCCAATATCCTGCAACTCCCGCTAGAAAGGAGATTCCGGTAGGACGGATAAAAAAAGTAAACAAGATCAAAACAACAGCGACCGCACGATGCCATCTTTTGCTGCCCATGGCAAGAGTTGCAAATGAAAGGATACTGAAACTGGTGAATAGAGATTCTGAGTAGATGTAGGCGTCCCATTGATGAATGTTGATCCATAACAGGTATTGCAATACAACGAGGAAAGCAGTCATGGCATTGTTAAACAGATGGTCAACAACTTTATAAAGAGCGATCGCGGCAAGGCCGGAGAACAGTAGTTGTAAGACAACTACTGTCGTTACATTTTCTCCGAGGAAAAATACAAAGGCAAGAAACAAGGAATAGCTGCTGTACCATATCCCTCTGTCTGCCGGCAGGTAACCTTGCAAGATGCCATGGGCATCACTAATGTAAAGAGGAGAGTCGGCGGCTTGTACGACGCCGTAACGAAGAAAAACACAGGCTTCCACCATAAACCAAATGATCAGGAGTAACCATGGTCTGAAAGATGAAAGAGAAAAGGGAATCGATGAGGAACGATAAATAGTCATGCCCTATTTTACCTGGCTTTGCGTCAGGTAAGATAGGGCAAATGACTTAAATAGTTGCTATGGTCCGATAAAAAGATCATTAGACTAACGACTGTCAGATTTATTTTTTTTCAAAATCCAGAACGACACCATTTATGCAAAAACGTTTGTGTGTTGGAGGAGGGCCGTCATCAAATACGTGACCCAAATGCGAATCGCATCTTCCGCATACGACTTCCGTACGAATCATACCGTGTGTTTTATCAGTATGATAAATGATACTTGTTTCGCTGATGGGTTTGAAAAAACTGGGCCATCCGCAACCGCTTTCAAATTTGGTGTCGCTTTGAAACAAAGGATTTCCGCATACCGCACAATAGTAGGTGCCTATTTCTTTTGACTTTTCAAACTCACTGGTCCACGGGCGTTCAGTCCCTTTTTCGCGGGCTATTTTGTACACGTTAGGGTCTAGTATTTTTGACCATTCTGATTCCGGTACAGAGACTTTATTCGTATCGGTCCGGGAGTAAATTGGATTGACTTTTTTCATCGTGGCTTCTTTAGGCTTCTGTTGCGAAAAACTACATCCGCTGGCTGCTATAACCAAAAGTAGGCATATAAAGTTTCTTGTTGTCATGGCCGTAGGGGTTATCCTTTTCATAACCAATATTACGCCATAAATGTTTCTTGTACTGTCGCCGGGATGACAAAGTCTCGGTTATTGTAAAAGAAAAAAGGAGATCGATCAGCTTGAGTTGAACAAGCCCTCCCGTTGTGCTATAAAAATAAGGTTTTGACCGATACTTGTATAATGTTGGTTAAGCCGCTTCTTTAGATAAGAGTTCGGCCGTGTTTTTAGCATTGAATTTTTGCAGCATGTTTTTTCTGTGTTGCTTGACGGTATGTTCACTGATGTTTAAAAGAACACTTATTTCCTGACTGGATTTTCCCAGTTTGAG
Organism: Chitinophagaceae bacterium; assembly: GCA_028288365.1. GTDB lineage: Bacteria > Bacteroidota > Bacteroidia > Cytophagales > Cytophagaceae > JACMQM01. The sequence goes on from JAQBNU010000002.1 coordinate 3,821, forward strand.
GAGATTTAGAATTTGCAGTTCTCTTTCTGATAGGGAATTCTTTTTATCAGATAGTTTCAGGATGGTAGTGAACAATTGATCTTTGTCTTTCATGGAGATCATAAAATGCATTTTGTCGTCTCTTTTAAACTCTGTGATGTCAGTAATCACATTCATAGAAGTAACAGGATTGCCATTGTGATCAGTTGACAAGACCGTCATTTGATGTGCTAACCAGCCAAAGTCTCCACGCACTCTTTTGGCTTTGTATTCAAAAGAAAATTTCAAAGATTTTAATTCATGTTGATCAATGTATGTCTGGTAACAGGAACGTATCTTATTGTTCACGTCATCTAAAAAAGCAGAGACTTCTTTGGAATCTGAAATGGTATGCGCCAGTTTGAAAATGTCTGAATCCAAAAAATGCGTGTATCCTAGAATGCTTTGCGTGTTGCCATTGAGGATAAAACATCTTTGTAGGGTATAATCATAGATGTACATCATTGCTCCGGCTGTATGAATAGCAGGCAGCGTTTCCTGTCCTAAAAGGGATGTCTCCGCAACAGGATGATTGTATAGCTTGGCATTGATCAGGTTGTTGAGTTCAACAAGAAAATGATCCGGAATCTGTTTCATAAAAGCCAGTTTAAAGAAGAGCGTATTTTTCTACTTCATAGTACAAAGACTGGCTAATGTAATTTCGTGTCATGGATTTTGAGGAAAAAAATAAAAAAGGGTGATCGTCTGACAGGATCAGTGAAATAATAGGGAATAGATCCATTGAAGACAGTTCGCAGATTTTGCTATGGGAAAGGGGAGCGCAACATAGCGTGGCTGAAATTAAAAAAATGTGATGAGATCAACGTTTATTATATACTAAACATCATTCCCAATCGTGCGCCCAACCGATTGTAGTATTGTGCATAAGGATAGTACTCTTTGGTCACACTAAAAATATTACCCATGTAATAGGGTTCGATGAATACTTTGATCCTTTTATCAGGCCTTAAAATGGCTTTCATACTGAAGGTAACGCTATACTGATTGCTGTTTAGTTTTTCAGCGTCACCAATAGTTACTACTACATTATTAGTATCCCTAAAACTGTTGATGAAACCTTCAGCACCTATAAGCCGGTGATACACTACTCCGGCATTGACCAGTAGGGAAACATGCTTTTTATTTCGTCCAAGCCAATAACCACCGGTAAGTCGGGCATCGATAAAGTTGGTACTGTTGTTACTTGTATAGCTGACTCCATTGGACGAGTAATCAAATTTTTCTTTGATGACAGAATAGTCAGCTCCAAGGGCAAACAAAACCTTTTGCTGAGGTATATAGGCGAGTTCCAGTCCATAACTATAACTTCTCTTGGAGGTAACGGATGCCTTGTACTGCTTTAGAAAATCTTCGCATTGTTCACAAGGTGCGTAGTAGTCAAGAGTTGTAAAAGCAGAAGTGTAGCCACTTAAATAAAGTTTAACAGTCTTTACATCTTCGATCACCAATGATTTGGTATAAACGACGGGTTCATCTCTAATGATGACGGTATCTACATCCGAGTCTGCCAGATCAAGACTGTCTCCGGGAGTTTGAGCTTTAGCATAAAAAGAGGTTGCCAAAAAAAGTACACTCGCAATGATAAATGGTTTCACTTGATTTATTTTTTCTTAACGACTCTCGTGGTATCGTATTGTATAATCGTATCCCGTCGACTCACGTATACTTTTTTTCTAGGCTTCGCAATTTTGGGAATGATTGTACTGTCCGTTTTTTGGGGTTCAGGTATCAATGGATTCAAAACAACCGTTTTTGAAATGGAAGAATCTAGAAGAAGAGGGGTGCTTTTTTCTTGAGGTATTTCTATCTGGTTTCTTTTTCTTTTCACCCTCGATGTGTTTTCTTGCGCAGCTTTGCTTTTTTCAACAGTAGGCACTAGATACGGCGTTGAAGGTCTTGCTGGTAGATCAGCAGGAGCATCAGATTCATTTAAGTGCGCAATAAACGTCCAGAAAGAAAAAACGAAACACAAGCATATCATACCGGTATGGTAAATATTGAAATGCTTCCATCCGAATTTGTAGAAGCGCATTTTTTCCAAACGGATTTCCATATCATTGAATTGCATGATATCGGCTTCCGTACTTTCGTCCTGAAGTCCTTTGAAAAGATCGTCTATATGTTCGTTTTCGGAAAAGCTCATAAGCTGTTTATTCCCTTGCTTAAATTTTGTTGCATTTTCTTTTTTAGGAGACCAGTTAAATGCTCTTTCAAAGCTAGCCTTGCTCTTCTTAGTCTGGAGCGTGAGGTGTCTTCTCTAATGGATAATGTATCTGCTATTTCCTTATGAGAATAATTCTCAATGCAATGCATGTTAAATATCAGTTTATACATTTCAGGAAGTGCATTGATCGCAGACATCAATTCTTCATTGGTGAATGCTGTTCTGTCAAGGGAGTATTCGTCATCTGTCTCCGAAAGGTTTTCTTCGGTGACCAGTGTATCGGTTTGTTCTAAAGAAACAAAAATATGTCTCTTCTTTTTCTTCAAATAGTCGATCGAAGCATTGACTATGATTCTTCGGATCCAACCTTCAAGCGAACCGCCGCCTTTGTATTTACTGATAGAAGAGAATATTTTTATAAAACTCTCCTGTACAATATCCTTAGCGTCATCGTACGAGTTGACATAACGATAGCTCAGGGCATTCATCTTTCCGACATATTGCTTATACAAAACCATTTGAGCGGCTTTGTTGTATTGCTTACAACCATTTATGATCTCTTCTTCGGTAAGCATGTTTTATGAATGACTTAAAAATAAAAATATGTGTTATACTTTTAACCTATTTATTTAAAAAACTACCTAATTGGCTTAAAAAACGCTGATGATGATCAAAAATAAGAAAAATGTCTAATTATAAAAAATGGCTGTTTACGGTGATAGAGAATGGACAAAAAAAGCAGGGTCCCAGAGGACACCTGCTTTTGCAAACAAACAAACTAAACATTAGGTATTGCTTTTATTCCTTATTAGAGAGGATGACTTTGCCGGTACCATCCAAAGTGATCAGATAGCCGGAGCCTTTATGTGTAAACTCGGCAAGGTATGTTCCATTTTCTTTCATCATCAGTTTCATTTGAAAGCCCTGAAAGTCATTGCCAATGGTGTGTCGCACACTGGCAGGAAACTGAAACCAGTTTAATGTTTCACCTGAATGAAGAAGTGTTCCTTTGTTATCGAGTAAGGCTGAAAAAGGATGTTGCTGCAGCATGAAATCTGCTTCGTATACACCATTTTGTTCAGACCACTTTACCTGAGCGGCTTGTGGGAATTTTTCTGTGAAGGTATTTTTTATTCTTTCAGGAACAACCGTTTCTGCACAAACGGACTGTCTAAGAAAGAGTAGGGGCAGAAACGCAAAGAAGATCTTTTTCATAACAGTGAAGTTTAGCGGTAGTAATGAAATGACTCAATAGCGGGAATGGATTCCTCCCTGATTTACGATGGAATCTAGAAAAGAAATCTGGAGAGAATTTGGGGGAAATTTGAAGAGATGATGAAGTTTAAATAAAACAAGCCAGCAAGGAACGAGGGCATGAAAGGAGGGAAGAACGAATGAAAAAACAAAGACCTCTACTCACAAGGTCTGCCATCCGTTATTTTATTCCAGCATGTTCCGATCTTATTTCAATTTATAAGAACTCGGGGTATTGGCCTTATGCTCCACCGTAGTATGATCCAAAGGCACGGTTCCAATTTTAAATTCTTTCTGGTAGCCGACTCTGGTTTTATTGGCAGGTAAGCTTTCCATGGCATGTATTTTCAGGTAGCTATCGCTGGTATTGTCGTGCACAAAGTGGTAATCAAATTTTTGAAGATTGCTGATGTCTGAAGCTGGTCCATTTTGAATCTCTTCTTGAGAAAGAGGTGTCATGGTCAGACTGATGGTATGTGTGGTATCGAAGTTCTTTGCTTCGATGATATAGAGTATGGTATGAAACAATTCTTTGCTCAGCCTCAATGTATCGTGGTCCTTATAACTCAATTCAAAATTTCCATTGGCATCGCTGTATAACGTACCGTGGTAGGAACTTTTGATCTGAACATGGTCAACAGCTTTCCACGCATCTGACCGGATGACTCTGAAGTTTAGCTTTTGAGCGTGCAAGCTAACAGACAAGACCATCAAACAAGTCAAAAAGAAATAACGGGTAGACGTATTGTTTTTCATAGCTCAGCAATAAAAGTGACGGGATTCACTAACTCTATCGTGTAAACGGAAACTAGGAGTGAAAGTTTAGTTTTTTAATCAACTCAGAAGACATGGCATTGGCAGAGATGCCGTATCCATTGACCAATACGCCCTTCAAACCGTTTTTAGCTTCTATGGCATATACGACGGCTTCGTCGGCAGGATCTGTTTGTCCTTCGAAACGGTAAAACTCTACAATCTCAAAATCTTCCGGATGAAAGCGATCGGCATTGCAAATGATGCAATTTTCTTCCAGGTTAAAATCTACCGAAAATCCTCTTTTGCGAAGATCATTGGTTGCTTCTGATACCGTGTCGTAGTTGTGCATACTATAGAAGTTTAGGTGAGTATTGATTCCTGTTTTATGCTATAATAAAAAAGAGGCATTGCCTCTTCTCTCTTCTTGTGTTATATAAAACTTGAACTGTGAGAATCTACAATCTTATCTTCTTCAATGCGCAATACTCGTGCCGGATGTCTTTTTAAGAAATCATAATTGTGTGTGGCCATCAAGATGGCGGTACCACTTTTGTTGATGTCTAAAAACAATTGCAAAATGCTTTCTGCTACTTCCGGATCCAGATTTCCTGTTGGTTCATCCGCAATGAGCAATTGCGGTTCATTGAGCAAGGCTCTTGCTACCACCACACGTTGTTGTTCTCCTCCTGAAAGCTGATGTGGCATTTTACCGCTGGAAAAACCAAGCCCAACTTGTATCAACACATCGGTAATGCGTTGCTTGATTTCAGAAGAATTTTTCCAACCGGTTGCTTTTAATACGAAATATAAATTTTCTGCAATGGTACGGTCCTCCAACAATTGAAAGTCCTGAAAAATGATTCCGATTTTTCTGCGCAGGTAAGGAATGTCACCGCGTTTCATTTTAGAAATGTCAAAGCCCGCTACGTTGATGATGCCTTTGGGGTATTCAAGGTCACT
>JAQBNU010000174.1 GCA_028288365.1 Chitinophagaceae bacterium
TAAATAATTGGTTTTTATTTTACTTTCGGAAAGACCACAATTGTCTTACCTTTTATCTCAAATTTGACATCGCCAGTGATCTCCAGCATCTTCAACACCTGCGATACGTTGGAATAACGGGTAAGACCACCCAAATAGGTTTCTTTTATTTTTTGTCCGTCTTTATATTGGATGTCCACGTCGTACCAACGGGAAATTTTACGCATCACGCTCTCAATGGCTTCGTTGTTGAATACGAAGTAATCGTTCTTCCAGGCCACAACTTCCTCGATGTCAGCCACCACGACTTTGGTATCAGCTTCTTTGATGGTATTAACTGCCTGCTGCCCTGGCCTTAAGATGGTAGTATGATTAGATCGGGTAAGGGCTATGCTCCCTTCTAATAAGGTGGTTTTAATGACAGGCTCATCGTCATAAGCATTGATGTTGAATTTTGTACCCAGATCTTCAATTATTTGTCCTTTAACACTTACTTTAAAAGGTTGATCAGCGTTGTGAATAACCTCAAAATACACCTGGCCAGTAATTTCTACGCTTCGTTCCTTGCCGTTAAAGGCCACCGGATAACGAATTGATGAAGCGGCGTCAAGTATGGCGATCGTACCATCAGCCATTACTAATTTATACTTTCCCCCGCGCGGTGTTTGAATAGTATTGAACAGCTGGGCCTTTTCTTCAGATGGATCGGCTTGGTTATTGGAATAGCTCAACAAACCGTCTGATTTCTTTGCAATGGCTACTCCCCCCTGCTGGGCCACCAGTCCGTTTTTGGCTCCTGTTAGCTGTACTTTTTCGCCATTAGCCAAGGTAAGGATAGCTTTATTACCGCCCGGGCCTATATCCTGTATGTTTTGAGCGGTTTGTTGTTTAGCTATTTTTTGATGTAAAACAATGTAAGCACCTACAGACAGCATGAGCAATACAGATGCTGCTACAGTAATTTTAACCCACAATCTGCTTACGCGCGTTTCTGGCTGGGTAATACCGGCTTTTGAATGAATACGCGCAAGCAATTGCCTGCGATGCTGATCGGATGAGAGGTTGATTTCTGTAGTTGACTCACTTGATTCTTCATTTAAAAACCACTCATCGATCTCCTGCTGCTCAGATGCACTAAGTTTTCCTTTCAGATAATTCCGGGCCAGTTTTTGCAGTCTTTTGTTGATCGGTGGTATTGCCATCTAAGGTTCTTTATTACAAGTACCCGTGGCTGACCAAATCCCGCAAAAAAAATGAAATATTTTAAAGAGGTATAAATTAAAGTAAGAAGGTGCCTAAAAAAGAACCCAGTTCGACACGTAGTTTCCGCCGCGCACGTAATAAATGAGCATCTACGGCTTTTTCAGTCATGTTGAGTTCGGCTGCAATTTCCTTGTAGCTTTTATCCTCGCTTTTTAGCAGATAAATTAAACGGCTTTTTTCAGGTAAATTCCCGATAAGTACCTCCAGCCGTTCGCGGATATCTTCAAAAGTTAGGTACTCCTGTGTCGAATCATCTAACAATTCACCGGCCTGATCAATATTTACAGCCTGTTCTGTTTTCTGCCTGGCCAGCACCTTTAGCACCCTGTATTTAACAGATACAAAAAGATAGTTGGAAAAGTTGCCGTTGATATTTAAACAATCGCGCCTTGTCCAAAGTGAAACAAAAACATCCTGTATAATATTTTCTGCTTCCATTAGGTCACCGGTTTTCCGGTAAGCCAGGTTAAGTACCCTATCCCAGTAACGGCTGTAAAGGACATCAAATGCAGCGGCATTACCTTCTTTCAGTAAGGTAAGCAATGCAGGATCATCAAGTGTTTGGAGCGGACTCACGGTTTATATAAGAAGAATAAAGCTATCAATATTTCCTCAAATAAAACAAATGATTGTGAATTAAATATTAATTCATTAATATGATTATTTATTTGCATAATACTACGAAATTCGTAGTATTATGCGGATGAAAAATTTGATTAATATAAAGTCTTGTGTATCAGAAATACCTTTGTGATACTTATGTACTGCATTAAGTTGAGTTTAGCTTCAGAAATCCATTTTGCAGGTATAGAGTGATATTAAATTCAGCCTGGGTCATACTATCTTCATGATAGTTTACTTTTTTGCCGTTCATCCAAACGTATAAAGCCAATTGCGCCGCTGCAAAATGCAAAACACCTGTTTGCCATTCCAACCATCGGCAATGTGAAATGTGGTTTTATATAGGCTCGTAGCATTAGTATCTGTATTAGGTACAAAGGGCGGGCTTGCCGGGAATGGATATACAATATTGGCAAAAACGGGCCTATCATATCGCCCATCCATTTGCAATTGCCTGGGACGAACAGATTATCCCATTTGCCGGCATCGTAGTGTTTTTCAAAAAAAATTGGCGGGACCAATACAGGTATTTTACATCATTTAAACTTCCAGCTACCATTTTAAGGATTGATACAGGTTCAATCTATCCTTATTGAACGTTAGTGCCGTTTCTACATTGGTAAACGGCACCAAAGTGTAGTGCGTTAATTCGGGGCTAATTTGTGTTACCGCGGGGTTTTCGCAATCGTACTGCTGGGCGTTAACGGCGATAGGCATTAAAGCACCGATATGGTATTGATCTTCCATCTCATCTTCATACAATTCACGGGTTATTAAGCTATACACTATTTGTGTACACGGCTTTGCATTTCCATTATAGAGCAGGCATATTAAATAACCTGTTATGAGTTGCCCCCATAACAGGTTATATTATTCTAATATTAATACCCGGGGTTTTGAGTTAAATTAGGGTTTAACTGAATTTCCCTAAGCGGGATAGGAAATACATTTAAATTGGCGGTGATGTTACCAATAGTTCCGTTAATAGAGCCGGCAGCTTTAAACGCTGTCATCACCGGTATAAAGATGTTCCAACGCACCAGGTCAAACCACCTTTCGGCCTCGAAACAAAGCTCCACACGGCGTTCGTTACGTATAGCCGTGCGTGCATCGGTTTGGTTAAGACCAAGTTTAGGAGCCAGCCCTGCGCGGGTACGGATCAGGTTAAGCTGTGTTAACGCTTCGGTAGTTTTACCATTTTCATTTAAAGCTTCCGCATAAAGCAAAATCACATCGCCATAACGTAAAACCGGCCAGTCATTATCGCCTTCGCTTACGCCGGTTACTGAAGGGTATATGAACTTTTTGGCATAGTAGTAAGTCAGGCTTCCGGTAACAAACACACCTAT
>JAQBNU010000026.1 GCA_028288365.1 Chitinophagaceae bacterium
GAAAGCGCAGGAAGAAATAAAAAAGAGTAAAAAGAAATAAGCATATGCATTATCTATAAAAAAGAGAAAGCTGGTCATTCAACCAGCTTTCTCTTTTTGTACAGTCTTGATCAAAAATAAATCTCCACTCCGCAAATACACTACGGACTTACCCTTTTACTTTATAAATAATCAGCATCAATGCCGCAAGGAATACCACTAAGGTACTGCTGTCAACTTTGCACTGACCACTGACCACTAATTAATTACCCCTTTATCCACAGTCTAAACATGGCATTTTGTGAATAAACGTGGTATTACTTAATGGAAGAACACGGGGTAATGGTCTGATAATATAATTTATATTTGTAGAACAAGAGAATTAAAAGCGCTCTTGTTCTGTTATCATCATAGTCTTTTTTAACGATTAAACGCATGGGTAAAATAATTGCTATTGCCAATCAAAAAGGAGGAGTAGGTAAAACAACTACAGCCATTAACCTTGCTGCTAGTTTTGCGGCTCTTGAGTATAAAACCTTATTGGTGGATGCTGATCCTCAAGCTAACTCTACTTCAGGATTAGGATTTGACCCTAAGCAAATCGAAAATTCAGTCTATGAATGCATGGTGCACAACCTGGATCCGACAGACCTGATCATCGCTACCAATTTTAAACACCTTGACTTGTTGCCTTCTCACATTGACCTTGTAGGTGCCGAAGTAGAAATGGTAAACCTGGAAAACAGGGAGTTTCGCATGAAAGAAGTATTGGGCAAGATCAAAGATAAATACGATTTTATCTTGTTAGATTGTTCGCCTTCTCTGGGTTTGATCACTGCCAATTCATTGGTTGCTTCTGATTCCATCATCATTCCAGTACAATGCGAATACTTTGCATTGGAAGGTTTGGGCAAATTATTTTATACAGTTCAACTGATTCAGAAAGGTTACAATCCGGATCTGGAAATAGAAGGTGTTCTCTTGACTATGTATGACATGCGTATGCGCTTGTGCAACCAGGTAGTAGAAGATGTCCGCAACCATTGCCAGGAACTGACATTCGAAACCATCATCCCTCGTAACGTGCGCATCAGTGAGTCACCAAGTTTTGGTCTTCCTGTTATTGCACACGATGCAGAAAGCAAAGGAGCGATCAGCTACCTCAACCTGGCTCAGGAAATTTTAGAACGCAACGGTGTAACCGTAACAAAATAACAAACACCTTTTAGCAGATATAGACATGACAGTGATGAGCGATCCGAAGAAGAAAAATGGTTTAGGCAGGGGATTAGGAGCTTTGTTGAAAGACACCGAGCAACCCCTTAAAAGCAATAGAGACGATAAAGGACCAAGCATCGATCAGATCAGTATTGATTCGATCGAAATGAATCCTTATCAGCCAAGAACACACTTCGAAGAAGAAGCATTGCAAGAGTTGAGTGAATCCATCAAACTGCATGGTATCATTCAACCGATCACTGTACGTCGCCTTTCTGTTGGTAAGTATCAATTGATCTCCGGAGAACGCCGTACACAAGCTTCTAAAAGAGCCGGACTGAAAACATTACCCGCTTATATCCGCGAAGCCAACGATCAGCAAATGCTGGAAATGGCTTTGATAGAAAACATACAACGCGAAAACTTAAATGCATTGGAAGTTGCCTTAAGTTATCAAAGACTAATATCTGAATGCAAATTGAAGCAGGAAGAATTGGGAGACCGTGTTGGAAAAAAAAGAACTACAGTCAATAATTACCTGCGTCTATTGAAATTGCCGCCAGACATTCAGGCAGCAATTCGCGATCAACGTTTGAGCATGGGACATGCACGTGCCATTGTCAACGTAGAGGAAGCCGACAAGCAATTGTATATTTTTAACCAGATCCTAAATGAAGATCTTTCTGTAAGAGCGACCGAAGAGCTGGTGCGCAACATCGGACAGAAAAGAAAAGAACAAACTCCCGCTGCCAAAGCGAAAGCAGAGGCCTCATCATCAAACAGCGGTGAGATCAATCAATTGCAAACGCGTTTGTCTTCTCACTTTGGAACAAAGATCAATATCAAAAGTGATAAGATCGGTAAAGGAGAAATCAAGATTCCTTTTGTTTCCGTTGATGACCTGAACAGGATCCTGGATATTCTCAATTTATAGTAGGTCTTTAATGAAGTGCAAGTCCTTTCTATTTCTTTGCTTCTTCGTTCTTGCTGCTCAACAGAGTTACGCTCAATCTACAGACAGCACTGCGGCGCAAGATCAAACACCCAAAAAGAAAGCTAAAAACCCACAAAATGTGGCAGCCAATAAGGCTGCGCTGATGTCTGCTATCCTGCCTGGTCTCGGTCAGTTTCACAACAGAAAATACTGGAAACCGCCTATTATATACATAGGAGCCGGTGTAATCACCTATTTTATCATCGACAACAACAAGCAATTTCAACTTTTTAAAGACGGCTATAACCAGCGTATTGCTGATCCCAATGCCATATTGGATCCTTCCATCAATGGTTATAGTTCAGATCAGTTGCATACGCTACGCGATCAATACCACCAGTACAGAGACATGTCTGTCGTATTTGGGATTGCCTTATATGCCCTAAATATATTGGATGCTTATATAGACAGGCATTTGATGGAATTTGATGTCAATGATGATCTTTCAATGCATGTGAAACCATTTTTATATACGGCAAATAATCACCAATTTGCATCTGGATTAACATTAAACTTTTCTTTACGGAAATGAACATCACCCTTATCGGTTATGGGAAAATGGGTAAAACCATTGAACAAATCGCACTCCGCAGAGGTCATGACGTCAGTTATAAAATAGACCAAAGCAACCATGATCTTCTACATCAGTTGAACGGCAGCAAAACAGATGTCGCTATAGAATTTACTCAACCTGAACAAGCATTCGACAATCTTAAGTATTGCCTTGAAAATGGTATTCCCGTTGTATGCGGTACCACGGGCTGGTTAGAAAAAAGAAAAGAGATTGAAGCCATTTGTCTTCACAATAAAAGTGCTTTTTTTTACGCCAGCAATTATAGCGTTGGTGTCAATATTTTCTTCCATCTTAACAAATGGTTGGCTCAGGTCATGAATGGTTATCCAGAGTACAGCATCATGACAGAAGAAATTCATCACACAGAAAAAAAAGATGCGCCGAGTGGAACATCCATCACTTTAGCAGAAGGCATACTAGAATACTATCCGGGCATCACGACCTGGGTAAACGAAGCAAAAAGTAAGTCAACCGAATTACCAATTGTATCTAAACGCATTGCCAACGTACCGGGCACGCATACCATCGCTTACGAATCATCTATTGATACCATAGAAATCAAACACACGGCTCATTCACGTGAGGGATTCGCTTTGGGTGCTGTATTAGCCGCTGAATTCATTAAAGATAAAACCGGTGTATTCGGAATGGACGATCTTCTACAAATAAAATCATAACAATGAACTGGAAATTCTGGGAAAAGAAAAAAGAGAGTAAACCAAAAGCTAAAGAAAAGTGGTGGCACTCTTTATTGTTTGCAGTAGTAGCAGCCACATTGATTCGCTGGATCTTTATGGAAGCGTTTACTATTCCAACTCCATCCATGGAGAAGTCTTTGCTTGTTGGAGATTATCTTTTTGTGAGCAAGTTTCATTACGGGACACGCACTCCGGCTACACCGTTACAAATACCGTTGACTCATCAGAAAATTTGGTTGACCAATCTCCCCTCCTATTCAGATGCCATCAAACTTCCGACGTATCGTCTGCCAGGCATTACTCACGTTAAGAACAATGACGTCGTGGTTTTCAACTGGCCGGATGATAAAGGATACCCAACCGATCTTAAGACCAATTACATCAAGCGTTGCATAGGCATTGCAGGAGATACGTTGCAAATAAAAAACCGCGAAGTGTTTATCAATGGCAAAGCGGTAACCCCTCCGGCGGAAATGCAGTACACCTACAAAGTCACTACAAATGGCATGGTGAGTGATAATATTTTTCATAAATATAAAATTGCCAACTACGGCGATTACAAAAAAAACCTTCAGGCCTTCTCTGATACTACAAGTGGTTATGTGATTGACATGACACCAAAAGTAGCGCAGCAGTTAAAGGACGATCACGTAGCCAATAAAGTAGAGTTATTTGACATGTCCGATGACATGTACCGTACCGCTTTGTTTCCTATGGCGAAATATTCCGCTTTATGGACGATAGATAATTACGGATCACTCTGGATACCTAAAGAAGGAGCAACCATCACACTAGATTCTCAAAACGTGGCCACTTACGAAACTACCATTAGAAGTTATGAAGGATGGAAATCAGTAGAGAACAAAGGAGATTATTTACTCATTGATGGAAACAAAGTGACGCAATACACCTTTCAGCAAAATTATTATTTCATGATGGGAGACAACAGACATAATTCGCTGGACTCCCGTTATTGGGGCTTTGTGCCGGAAGATCACATTGTAGGCAAAGCATTCATCATATGGTTATCTATTGATCCTGAAGAAGGATTACTTCATATGATTCGATGGAAACGTTTGTTTAATCTGATTAATTAAAACTATCTCATCCACTCCTCATTAAAAAAGCATCCGGTCAGTAAAAGACCGGATGCTTTTTCACAAGATAAGCTTGTTGCCATCGATTATTGTTTGCTATTTAAACCATACTTTGAACAGCTAAAGCTTTAACCAGCCAGTCATTTTTAGATATGGAGAATATTTATAAAATCGTACTTGAAGATGCGTTAGGATCCTATTGGGATCATGATGTCAAAAAGAATAGTACATACCTCAGTCCCCGTTTCCACGAACTACTTGGCTATGAAGAGCACGAACTTGTCTTTGACCGTGACTGGTTAAAACGATTGGTGTTTGAAGAAGATGCAATAGCTTCCAATCAAAAATTCAATGAACACATAACGAGTAAAGGGACGATTCCTTACAGAGTACAAATACGTTATATTCATAAAAATGGGGATACTGTATGGTTGCAATCCACAGGCAGAATCATAGAATGGGATGAGAAAAAAAATCCTTTGCGTATAGTCGGATGTCATATAGATATTACGAAACAAAAAGAGATTGAAGAAGAGCTCAATCAAACACTGAATATCATTAGTGAACAAAATAATCGTTTACTGAATTTTGCATATATAGTATCTCACAACTTACGTTCGCACTCTAGTAATTTCAAACTGTTACTAGACGTCATGGGTGTTTCTGAAACAGAAGAAGAACAAACTGAAGCCATCGAACATTTAAAAGACATTTACCTTTCATTGGATGACACCATCAAAAATTTAAATGCTATTGTCAACATACAAACCAATATCAGTAAGCAAAAAGAGGAATTGAACCTTTATGCCTATATAGAAAAAACAACTGATTTATTAAGGAGTGAAATCAAGTTAAAACAAGCGGTCATTCACAATACGGTTCCCAGAGATATAGTCATTCATTACAATCCTGCTTATATAGAGAGCATTCTTTTAAATCTCATCACCAATGCGATAAAATATTGTCATCCCGACAGAACCCCTGAAATTCATTTAAGCACACGATATGAGAATGATCGGCTCTTACTTGAGGTTACTGATAATGGATTAGGAATAGATCTTGAAAAGCATGGAAAAAAATATTTGGCATGTATAAAACATTTCATGGAAATACTGACGCCAACGGAATAGGACTCTTCATTACTAAAAATCAGGTCGACGCAATGGGAGGTAAAATTGAAGTAGAAAGTGAAGTCAACAAGAGCTCCACTTTTATCATACACTTTTAATTATTTTATTTTTTCCATTTCCCCGATGCGAGAAACAGATACCTTATCAAGGGTATATATTTCCACAAAATTAAAAAATCATACCACAGATAAAGCAACAAATCGGATATTTAAGCGTATATTCAGTGTTTGTTTACACTAAACTATTATGATTCTCGAGGGGAAAAAACTGATTTTAGCAACTAAGCCATACGCGAAAGAACTGCGTTCTGTAAGCTGGCTGCATACGATCTCTACATTGGCTTTACTCATCATAAGCTATGTATCTATTTTTCTTGTTGACTTCATTGCCCTTAAGATTATTTTCTGTCTGCTGGCAAGTCTTATTTCGCTTAGGATGTTCATCATCTACCACGATTATTTACACAAAACCATTTTACAGAAATCTACCCTTGCCAATATCATTTTCACTTTATTCGGCCTATACATATTAGCACCAAGAAGTATTTGGAAACGATCACACGATTACCATCATAAACACAACTCCAAATTATACACGTCCAGCATCGGTTCCTTTCCTGTCATTACCAAGAATAAATATCTTGCATTGAAAAAATCGGATCGCATCATTTATTTATTCATCCGTCACCCTTTCACGATCATGATGGGACATGTCTTTGCTTTCACGTTCGGGCTATGCATACAACCTTTGCTTCGTAGCCCAGACAAGCATTGGGATTCAGCGATTGCACTGGTCATCCATTATAGCGTTGGCCTGCTGGTCTATTTGAATTTCGGTCCGGTTAATTTTGTTTTAGGATTCCTGATGCCAGCCGTTATCTCCGGAGCAATCGGTTCTTATTTATTCTATGCACAACATAATTTCCCTACTACACATTTTGAAGAAAAAGAAGGCTGGACTTATATCAATGCAGCCATGCAGTCTTCCAGTTACATGAAAATGAGTAAACTCATGCATTGGTTTACCGGTAACATTGGCTACCATCACATTCATCACCTGAATGCAAGAATTCCTTTTTATCGTCTTCCCGAAGCTTTTAAAAATATTCCGGAATTACAACAAGTCAAAACCACGACTTTGAATCCCGTAGAGGTTTTTAGATGCCTCAGACTAAAGGTATGGGATAGTGAAACACAAAGCATGATTGGACATAGAGAGCTGGCAAAAGTATAGAGAGCAGTAATCAGAGATCAGAAAAAAAGAAAGAGGCTGTAATCATTTACAGCCTCTTTCTTTTTTTCTGATCTCTCGTCCCTGATTTCTGATCTCTCGTTTTACCTTTTACCAGTCGATCTGCTTTATTCCATGGCTCTTTAAATAGTCGTTTGTCTTACTGAAATGTTTGCAACCAAAAAATCCATTGTGCACGGAGAATGGCGAAGGGTGTGCGGCTTTTAACACCAGGTGTTTGTTGGTATCTATAAAACTTCCTTTCTTTTGCGCGTAAGCTCCCCACAATAAAAAAACCAAGTGCTCCTTCTCTTCATTTAATGCACGTATGGCAGCGTCAGTAAATTCTTCCCAACCTTTATTCTGATGAGAACCTGCAGTGCTTGCTCTGACGGTAAGCGTCGCGTTAAGCAATAATACACCTTGATCAGCCCAATGCTCCAAGTTGCCAGAAGTTGGAATATCTTTGTTGATATCACTTTTGAGTTCTTTAAAAATATTTACTAAGGAAGGAGGAGGTTTGATTCCTACAGGCACAGAAAAACATAAGCCATGCGCCTGACCTATTCCATGGTAAGGATCCTGGCCAATGATGACCACTTTCACTTGATCAAACGGACATTTATCAAATGCATGGAAGATCTGAGAGCCGGGAGGGAAAACCTGATACGTCTTTTTTTCTTCTTTAATAAAATCAATTAGTTTTAAAAAATAAGAGGCCGAAAACTCCTTATTTAGCCTTTTCTTCCATGATTCTTCTATTTTTACATCACTCATAGCTACTTCCTTATTATCCACAAAATACAACTCAAAGTTTCTTTTATACAAACTTTTGCTAAATTTAACTGTTACATCTAGTACTATCCAAACAGTAATGTATGAAGGCTACAGAGATTACAGACGGAGTTAAGGTAAGTGTCACGACAACCTTTCAGGAGGATTATTCCAATCCTATGCAATCTCATTATGTATTTACTTACAAAATAAGAATTGACAACTTCAGTGAATATACGGTTCAATTGCTGAGAAGACATTGGTTCATAGTAGATACGAACTGTACGGTAAGAGAAGTCGAAGGTCAGGGTGTCGTTGGTTTACAACCCGTGCTAGAGCCTGGCGAGAGCCATGAATATGTTTCCGGATGCAATCTAAAAACAGAAATCGGTAAAATGTCTGGCACCTATACCATGGAACGTGTCCTGGATGGGAAACTCTTCGATGTCATCATTCCTGAATTTGTATTGATGACCCCTTATAAATTAAACTAGTCAGCATAGAACAACCAGCATGCCAATGCATGTGTTCTTCAACAAGCATACTCTCCAAGCTTTGTTCTTCCACCGGGTCAAATCATTTTTTCGTTACCTCTTGAATGCGAAAAATGCGCACGGCATTCACTCTCCTTTCATTTACGAATTGTATAATACTGTCATTCGAAGCAAGACGCATTATTATGCCTTTGATGAATTACTGAGCTACAGAAAAAAAATAGCAGAAGACCATACCCAACTTTCCTTAATAGACCTCGGTGCCGGCTCGTCCAATAACATCATTCCATCTCGCCTGGTAAGAGTAAGCGATATCTACCA
>JAQBNU010000055.1 GCA_028288365.1 Chitinophagaceae bacterium
CCCACCGTTGGAGAACGTGAACGTATAAACAGAATCTTTATATACCAAAACATTGCCGGGAATAGAAATGCTTAAATCGATGTTTTGCGGACCTGCACCGGTAGCCGGTATGCTGGCTGTATTTGTAGAAATAATTGTGCCAGAAGGTCCATCGCCTTTGGTAATGATAAAATTGGGTGATGTGGCCACCTGGTTATAACCTGACTGAATTAATTCTACTGCTTTTAAATAGCCTGTTGAATTCATGGTAAACGATTGACTAATGTCGGCAGAGTAGGAAATAGAATTACTTCCGTCGGGTTGACTGATGTCTACCGTTTGACTGGAACTCACGATTCTTCTGTCGGCACTATAAGTTCCCGCTGAAGCAACAATTGTTTGAGTCGTTTCTCCACTACTCCAATGGTATTCATTATACCCGGGGCCTGCGTCCAATGTGGTATTTCCACCGGTACAAATAATTCGATCCAGTCCAAGAAAACCTTGAGCGAAAGAAAGAGGAATGGATATTAAAAAGAAGAATAGAAAGTAAAGTGTTTTCATCGTGTTAGAAGTTAGGTTCGGTCTATGCAAAACAAACAATTGTAAGCTTTAATATAAAAAAGAAATGCTTAAAGCGGAATTCTTCCGGGTAGCAAATAGGTCTACCTTTTTATAATACCACAACAAGCCGGACAGTTGAATTATTTTTTATTTCCGGCTAACCATACTGGATTGGTTTCTGATGCATTCGCTTTTCCAATGATGTCCTTGTAAAGTTCTGGCTTGCGTGCTTTTTTATAACGATAACCACCAGCTAGTTTTAATTTATCAGCGGTGATGGTTGCTATGCATAAATCATTTTCAAAACTTTTTACTTCCGTTAACACTTCTCCATAAGGATCAAGAATTAAAGAATTGCCATTTTTTAAATGTTCTCCGTCATAGCCAATGGGATTGGTAAATACATAATAAACACCATTGTCATAAGCGCGGGCAGGTAACCAGCGCATCAGCCAGCCTTTGCCTTTCGGTCCGTCAAATTCCTGACGTAGAGCAACCGGATCTAATTCCCTATTTTTCCAAAAATGATCTTCTACATAACCTCTGCCTGGCATCGCTGATGGTGTGCACATCGTGACGTGCGGTGCGAAGATGAGCTGCGCACCCAATAGGGTAGTGGCTCTTACATTTTCAATGACGTTGTTGTCATAGCAGATTAAGATACCACATTTCCATCCCAATAAATCAAACACGACATACTCATTTCCCGGCGACAAGAAAGGACTGATGAAAGGATGTATTTTTCTATATTTCGCTTTCAATCCTGTTTTGTCTACACAAATGTAAGTGTTGTAAATTTTGTCATTTTCTATTTCAACCAATCCTGCTAACACGGTGATGTCATACTGCGTCGCGATGCGAATCAATGCTGCCGTGCTTGCTCCATTCGGAACAGCTTCTGCGACAGCAAATATTTCTTCTCTAGAAATATTTTTCAAATAGGTATAAGCGGTAATGGATAATTCATGAAAGCTCACGACATCGGCGCCTTCCAGCTTGGCTCTGGCGGTGAGTGATTCAATGACAGAGAGGTTGTAGGCTTTGTCTCCGTCTTTAGGTTCAAATTGTGCGGCTGCGATTTTTAGATTTTTCATGTGGAGTACATGTTAAAAGTCAAACAAAGTTTATAATCTATATTTATTTCTTGTTGGCGTCTCGCCAACAAGTGACGGAATGAAACAGATGTTAAAGATCGTTGTGAAACCAACCAGATGTTGGCGAGACGCCAACATCAAAGTAACGTAGACTTTACAACTTATATGATATCCAGTTTCTTCATTAAAAACGAAGCGCTCATTTTCTCGCACACACCAGGCTTCAGCTTATAATCAAAATATAATTCATCTGTTTTAATTTCTACTTCAAAACATTTGTTGGCTAAATAGTTAGGGTATTCATTCGTTAATTGTGTGACTGACAAATCGTGTGTCGCAATGATTCCCACAGCATGTTGTGCAAGGAGTTTTTTGATCAATCCTACGGTGCCGACATATTTATCATTGGAATTTGTTCCTCGTAAAATTTCATCCAGCATGATAAATGTTTTTTGTTGAGCTGACAATTGTTCGATCAATTGTTTCAAACGTTTCAATTCGGCAAAGAAAAATGATTCGTTATTTTGTAAAGAATCATTGATGCGCATGCTTAGGAAAATTTCAAAAGGATAAAAGATAAATTGCTGCGCACACACAGGTGCGCCCATCTTGGCAAGGATCAGGTTCAATCCTAAGGTTCTTAAGAAGGTACTCTTGCCCGACATGTTGGATCCGGTAAGAATAACAAACTTATGATCAGTGAAAGCGATGCTGTTGCAGACGCGCTGACTTTCATTGATCAGAGGATGTCCCATTTCCTCTGCAATCAATTGATCACTGATAGATGGGATAGGATAAGTAAAGCTAGGATTATTAAAGGCGAGATTGGCTAAACTGTTTAGTGCATCTGTTTCACTGATGATGTGTAACCAACTTTCTAAAGAAGTACCGTAGCGTTGCTTCCATTCTTCCAAAGCATAAATGCTGTGGATATTGTATAAAAACAATCCGTTAGAAAAAATGGCAGCTAGTCCGTAGTTCATCGATTCGATGCGAAACAAGATGACAGATAATTCCTTCAATGCTTTACTGGCCTTGGTATTGGAGGTATAAAGCGTCTTCTGAAAGCATTGCATTTTTTCAGAAGAAAACTTCTCTTCTTCTATATCTGCAATGAGCTGACTGTATAGCAATAATTTTTTACTACTGTCTGACAATTGCTCGTAATCTTTTTTGATGTGTTTCAAAAGCAAACCAAACACTAAAAGATTAGCAAAGAAAGTTACACTGGCCAATTGATAATAACTATTTTGATCCGTGATGAGGTAAGTGGCAGCAAATAAATAAAGCAAGGCAGGTAGCAGGTACCCCAACTTTTTATAAATGGTATGATCTTGAAAATAAGAACCGCCAGCGATCCACTGGCGAATGTCGATGATGCTGTCTTTATCATCTTTTATAAGATTTCCTTTGGCCGTAAAATGTTGTCTCCAATCTATTTTAGTGGAGAGTTCTTTGATGGATTCCTGATTCTTAAAGATGGCTTGCTGATCTTGTGCTTTAAAAAGTAGTGCTAGTTTATTTCTTCCAATGGCGGTGCAAGTACGGTTGATGTGTTGAAATAAGGATTTTGTTCCGAATACATCGAGGTCGTGTGTGTAGGGATGTTCCGTTTCTACGTATTCAATACCGGTGGGAAAAGAAGAAAGGTTGCCATGCAATGCCTCGATTTCTTGTTCATTGAGATCGATCAGTCCACGGTACAATTGGATTTTTTTCTTGATGGTGTTGTGTTTTTTGATCAGTAAAAAAAATGCAGCAAGGCTGACTAAGATCAAAAGAATGGTATAGAGGTTATCGTATTGGAAGTAAAAATAAATAGCCAGTCCTGCAGTCAGCGCTGCCAATAGGCGTAACGTTCCTATTGTGGTATTTTTTGTTGATTCGGCTTTCAGTAACGCAGTATAATCGATAATGCGTTCCGCATACACTTTTGTATTCATGGGACTTAATGGTCAGTAATTAGTTTGGTTGGTGTCAGGTCTTTCGACCTGACACTGGCTGGACAATAGTTGAAAGTTCGTTTCAGACCATCCGTGTCAGGTCGAAAGACCTGACACCAAAATACTGATCACTGGTAACTGTCCACTATATTATTCCTTTTCTTTCAATTCCAGCCAGCGAAAAGTATGTCCTTCTAGTTTTTCTTCTACCGCTTTCATTTCATTGCCGGCAGAAAGTATGACATCGTAACTGTTTCCGCTGTTGTTCATTTTTTCAATGAGTATGCTTTTTTCTTTTTCCAGTTTTTCAATGGTAGCATCAAGATCCTCTAATTCTTTTTTCTCTTTGAAACTTAATTTGGATTTAACTTTTTCAGCAGGTACAGCAACGACAGTATCTACGGTTACTTCGACTTTTTTCTCTGTCGAACTGTTGATGTTTCTATTGGTCTTCAGGTATTCTTGGTAATCGGTATAGTTTCCGTTGAATAGTTTCACTTCAGGTCCTTGTCCAAATAAAAACAATTCATCTACGGCAAGATCCATCAAATAACGATCGTGGGAAATCAATAGGAGAGAGCCTTCAAACGATTCGAGAAAGTCCGCCAGGCTGTTGATCGTATCCAGATCCAAGTCATTGGTAGGCTCATCGAGAATTAAAAAATTAGGATTGCTCAGTAACGTAATGATGAGTTGCAAACGCTTTTTCTCTCCTCCGCTTAACTTATAAAAAGGAGTGTATTGTTCTGCACCACTGAAACCAAAGGTTTGCAGAAACACACTCACCGACAATTGTTTTTTGCCTACTTCAATGTACTCTGTGATGTTCTTGACAATATCAATGACACGTTCATTAGGAGGATAAGAAGTTTCTTCCTGTTTCAACCAACCGATCTTCGTGGTTTCTCCAAGATCTATTCTTCCACCATCGGGTTTTAATTCACCGGATAATACTTTGATGAATGTACTTTTACCTGAACCGTTCGGTCCGACCAATCCTAATTTTTCTTTGCGCGTGAAAACGTGCGTGAAGTTTTCAAATATTTTTTTATCCGGAAAATTCTTAGACAGGTTATGTGCTTCCAATACTTTGTTGCCCTGGCGCGAACCTTTCACCTGCCACTGGATTTTATTGTCTTCCAGTTTTTCGTTGGCTTTCTTTTCTGTTTCGCTGAAGGCTTCTACACGGTATTTCGCTTTCGTGCCACGCGCGCGTGGTTGACGGCGCATCCATTCCAATTCCTTGCGGTATAAGTTCTGTGCTTTGCCTGTTACCACTTCCTGCTGTCTTGCACGCTCTTCTTTATTTTCCAAATAAGAACCGTATTTGCCGGAGTGTTTGTATAATTTTCCGTTGCTGATTTCAATGATGGTATTGCAAACCGTATCTAAGAAATAACGATCGTGAGTAATCAATAAAAGAGTAGTGTCTGACTTGCTTAAATAATTTTCCAACCAGGCAATCATCGAGAGATCCAAATGGTTGGTTGGTTCGTCGAGCAATAATAAATCCGGTTCAGTGATTAATACCTTTGCCAAGGCCATGCGTCGTTTTTCTCCACCCGACATGAGGTTGGTTTTTTGATTGAAATTATTGATGCCTAATTCAGATAAAATACTTTTGCAACGTGATTCGTAATCCCAGGCTTGCAGACGTTCCATTTCTTCAAAGGCTTTCGTCATTTGATCGGGATCTTCTGTTGTCATGGCCTGATCGTAGAGTTGTATGGCTTTTACGATTTCATCACTGCCTTCAAAGATCCACTCTAAAACTGTTCTGTCATTTTGCACCACAGGTGTTTGTTCCAGCAATCCTATTTTGATTTCTTTATTGACGGCTACATCTCCGCTGTCAGGCTGTATCTTGCCGGACAAGATGGTGAAGAGCGTTGATTTTCCGCAACCGTTTTTTCCGACCAGTGCAATCTTTTCTCCTTGCTGTATTCCAAAAGTGAGATCTTCAAACAAAGTTTTTTCATTGAAGCTCTTGGAGAGATTGCTTACGGATAAATAATTCATAAAATAAAATAGTCTGTTATTGTTCGGAATGGTAAATGCGCATCTTGTCGATCTTCAGTTCGAGATCAGCGAGCACGTTGATATAGGCTATATAAGCACCGTGTGGACTATCAAAAGGACTGAAATAATTGTGTACTTCTCCGTCAGAATGTTGTTTGGTACTCATGTAGTAAAAATGATCAGAGCATTGCAGGGCCGACCAAGTTTCCAGTAAAGATCGGTTTTTTAATTTTAATATAATATCCCTGAGAGCGTATAGTTTCTCTATGCACTCTTTCTGCATGTCATTTTGCACCCAGGCGCTGATATCCTTCTCAGAATCAGCCCAGGACGTGATGTGCGGCACGTTTAGTTTTTTGACCGTATAATGCTGATCAATGGTGGCAGAAGGTGTTAAAAAGGTTATTTTTTTTGACTGGATGCAATTGTTGATCCATTGACTTAAAAAAGACAAGATGCCTTCCTCTTTGTGAAAGTGTTCTCCAAACGTTTCATAATCCAATCCCAGGTTGATGGTGTTTTGTGAAGAAGTCAACTGAAGAATTTTTTTGGTAAACAATTGCGCGGTGAGCGGTGTTGCTTTTTGTTTGAAGCGAAACGCAATTTCATCCGACAACACAAAGTTGCGAGGAATCAAAACCAATTGCTCTGTTGCATTGGTGTAAATTCTATTGGGATTCGCTTTTCCCAAATTGTTTTCACTGCCTTCTATCCATACGCCCTGGTAGCCGTTGCGAAAGGCGGTTTCAGATACGGCATCCTGATACAACAATTCTGTATTTCTAAAAACAACAGGTTCTTTGCCAAAATATTTTTTCACGGCTTTCTTATGCAATTTGATTTGACGATCAAATTCTTCTTTGTTGTAAAAAGCAGCGAGTGAATGGTAATAGGTTTCGCCCAGGAACTCTATACAACCTGTATCGGCCAATGCTTTGAAGGAGGCAATCACATCAGGTCTGTGTTTGGCCAGTTGCTCGATCAGTATTCCGCTCAAGGAAAAGCAACAGTAGAATTTGCCTTTGTATTTTTTGACTAAAGAAAGTAAAAGGGTATTGGCAGGAAGGTAACAATTGTCGGAAACTTTGTGAAGGATCTCTTCGTTGAGCTCGTTGTTGAAATAGTCTTTTTGCTGTCCTATATCAAAAAAAGAAAAATTACGAATGCGAAGCGGCTGGTGTACTTGGAAATAGAGACAGACAGAAGGCATATCAATGAAGTATTTTATCGTACAGCGTCATCGCTCTGTCGGCGGCATGTTCCCAGGTAGATTCTTCGATGTCTTTGGTTGCTTGTGTCACGCATTTGGCACGCAGTTTCTGATTGCTCAAGAGGGCAACAATATGTTCGGCAAAAGCACCGGTGTTCCAATGATCGGCAAACAAAGCGCCTTTCAATAATTCGTACATACCAGATTGCGCAGAGATGACGCAAGGTACTTTGAATTGTACGGCTTCCAAAGCCGTCAGACCGAAGGGCTCAGACATAGAAGGCATGCAATAGACATCTGCCATGGCCATCAGGTCAAATAATTGTCCTCGATTCAATTGTCCGGTAAAATGGATGCGGTCTCCGGTTTTATAATGGGCACCGCTCTCTACCGTGTCAGGCAATAGGTTGCCGGTGCCGGCCATGACAAAACGAGTATTCGGTTTTTTCTTTAGCACGCGTTGAGCAATCTCGATGAATTGCAGTGGTGCTTTTTGTTGTGTCATTCTTCCTACAAAAACAACCAGCGGTTCTTTAAATGGTTTTTCTTTTTTGTAAGGATGTATATCTTCTCTACCGTTTCTTATGGTAAATAATTTTTTAGGATTAACGCCATACCGGGAGAAGGCAATGCGTCCTGTGTAATTGCTGACAGGCACGACGTAGTCTGCTTCTTCCATTCCCCATTTTTCAATTTGAAAAATCAGACCGTTGCTTTCCGGTCCGCTTCTGTCGTATTCCAAGGAATGGATCTGAACGATCAAAGGTTTGCCGGTGCGTTTTTTTAATTCGATGCCTGCCGGTATAGTCATCCAGTCATGACAGTGGATGACATCGAAGTCCAGGTCTCGTGCTTCCGCTATGGCCAGCTCCGTGTAGAGTGTTGTGTTTTTGAGTAGATCGTTTCCGTAGAGCTCTTTGATGTCGAAAGAAAAAGAAGTATCAGTTTTTTGAGAAGATGAAGTGGTTGCACTTTTCGTCTTGCTTACGCTTTTCTTTTTCTTTACAACTATTTTTTTGGTTTGCTGTTCTTCTGGTGTCAACTGCTGATAAGGATCAAGCGCTACATCCAGTGGATAGTTTTTGATGAGTTTGCTATAAGCTACAGATTCATTTGCTGCTTCATGATGCGTGTGCTGTTTTTCATTCAATCCAATCAGGTGAATGTTTTTAGGTGCAGCCGCTGATTTGGGAACAATAAAAGACAATTCAGTTTTAGAGGCCAGTGCCTGACTAAGTCCATAGCAGGCAATACCCAGGCCACCGTTGACCATTGGTGGATATTCCCACCCTAACATGAGTACTTTTGGCTTGTTCATCAAAAATGGAGTCTAATTGTAGAAGGTAGCTTTATTTACCCAGTAGTACAAATACTGTGCGACAGATCTTACAAAAAAAAGGAAGAATACAATTTTTAGTTAAAGTATTCATAGCTAAAACAGTAAGCGTTTTAACACCGGCACAAAAAAGTACTTTTTGATAGAGCACTTGTAATATAAGAAGATGGGTAAAAATGGTTATGTAGAGAAAAAAGAACAGCAGGGGAGTGATGTCTACAACCGTAAGAAAGAGGACATGTATTCATTCTCTTTCTTTTTCTTTTTCTTTTTCATAGGCTTGGTTCCTGTTGACTCAAACAATGGAAACTTCCCAATCCCCAAATGATGTCTGTAGAATCTATCCCGATGACTTTACGATCCGGAAAACACTGCGTAAGAATATCCAAGGCTTTGTCGTCGTTTTTATCTCTGTAAGTAGGGACCACCACCGCATCGTTGCCGATGTAGAAATTGGCATAGGAAGCTGGAAGCCTTTGATCATCATAGATGACAGCAGAAGGCATGGGCAGTTCTACGATGTCGAGTTGCTTGCCATCGAGTAGACGCATGGTTTTTAGCGCGTGCAAATTTTCCTGCAGTAATGAGTAATTATCATCGTTGTGATTTTCTTCTACTACTGTCACTACTTTATGCGTGCTCACAAAACGTGTAATGTCGTCGATGTGTCCATCGGTATCGTCACCCACAATACCATCACCGAGCCAGAGGATTTGTTCTGCTCCATAATAATCGTAAAGGTATTGTTCAATCTGTGCTTGTGACAAATGAGGATTTCTGTTTGGATTGAGCAAGCAAGCGGTGGTAGTCAGTACCGTTCCTTGATCGTTGAAGTCTACAGAACCGCCTTCCATCACGATGCCAGGAAGGAACAACGGAAGATGATAATGTTGTGCAATCTTAGTGGGAATGACATCGTCCAGATCGTAAGGAGGATATTTATCACCCCAGGCATTGTAACCCCAATCGACGATGGCTTTTTTATTTTCTTTTTTATTCAGCAAAAAGGCCGGTCCATGATCTCTGCACCAGGCGTCGTTTGTAGGGTGCAGGAAGAACTCTACCTGATCAAGATTCGCACCGGCTTCGGTGAGCCACAACAAAGCCTGCAATTTCATGGCTTCGTTATTGACATTGATACGTACTTTTTCTCCTGTCGCCAGCGCTTTCACAAATTGAGCGTAGAGCGGATAAATGCTTTCTATTTTTCCTGGCCACGAAGCTTCTTTGTGTGGCCAGCTGAGCCATGTGGCTTCATGCTTTGACCATTCTGCAGGGAAACTGTAGCCTAGTGCTTTAGGAGTTTGCATGATAAATGAATAAAAGAATCGGAAGAATTAATCAATGAAACGTTTCAAAATCGGATCGTAAGAATCGATGCGTCGATCTCTCAGGAAAGGCCAGTGTGTGCGGTAGTAATCGGATTGTTGAATGTCAATCGTGATCACTTGTACTTCTTCCTGGTCATGAGATGCCTGGAACAATAACCTGCCGTGTGGATTGGAAACAAATGAACCTCCCCAGAATTTCATAGAGCCTTCCGTACCTGTGCGATTGACGGATACCACGTGTACGCCATTGGCCACCGCATGTCCGCGCTGTATCGTTTGCCAGGCATTGTATTGATCTTTGTTGGTTTCTTCGTCTTGTGTATCAGCCCAACCTATCGCCGTTGGATAAATTAAAATATCAGCACCCATCAAAGAAGTGATGCGCGCTGCTTCCGGATACCATTGATCCCAGCAGATCAAGACACCGAGCTTACCAAATTTGGTTTCAAATATTCTATAGCCTAAATCACCAGGTGTGAAATAAAATTTCTCATAATAACCAGGATCATCGGGAATGTGCATCTTTCTGTATTTGCCCATGTATGTACCGTCGGCATCAATCACGGCTGTCGTGTTGTGGTAAAGTCCTTGCGCACGTTGCTCGAAAAGAGAAGCAACAATCACCACACCCAGTTCCGCTGCCAGTTTTTCAAAAGCATCTGTCGTAGGACCTGGAATGGGTTCTGCCAGTTTGAAGTTTTCGTAATCTTCCACATCACAGAAATACAAGGAACGAAACAGCTCCTGAAGACAAACAACCTGCGCACCTTTTTTGGCCGCTTCGCGTATGCGCTCCACTGTCTTTTGCATGTTGACTTCTACATCCTTGTCGCAGGACATTTGTACTAAACCGACTTTTACTTCTTTTGCCACGGCGATCATTGTTTGACTACAAAATTAATAATTTTGTTTGAACTGCATGTTAACAAGTGTAGAATTTGAAAAGTTCTTTTGGGAGATGTAACATAAGAGATAAGTTGTGATTTAGCTTCTCTTCATCTAGCTAACTGTCTTGCCCCTAAATCCCCTAAAGGGGACTTGTTAAAAATATCGGCTTGTAGAGACGCCATGCATGGCGTCTCTAGAGTGGTTTATCGAGAAGCTCCTTATTTGAAAGTCCCCTTTAGGGGATTTAGGGGCAAGACAGCTAATACAAAAACTACAACAAGCGTATCACTACAATCACTCCGCCAAACGGCTCACACTTTTCCTTTAATAGCATTTCTCTTTCCAACGGAGTTTCTAATAGGATTTCGTAATCTTCTTGTTTATTTTCTGATAAGATGATTCCGTTGACTTCCCTGATCCATCGCATGACGTGGCCGGTGTGCGAATAGGGAAGTATGATTTTATAATGTTCCTTGGGTTCTACTGTTTTTACTTGCCCCAACTTCAATGCTTCTTCTGCAGCGGTTTTATAGGCCTGGATCAAACCGCTCACGCCCAACTTGGTGCCACCAAAATAACGTATCACCACAACCAATACATTGCTCAGTCCAAAGGAACGAATCTGATGTAAGATGGGCGTACCTGCTGTATGCGCGGGTTCTCCGTCGTCGTTGCCTCTTTCTGTAAGTAGATGCCCTTGAAGAGAAAAGGCATAGCAAACATGCCGCGCATCGTAATATTCTTTGCGGAGATTTTGTAAAATAGATTTGATTTCCTCTTCTGATTGTATAGGGTAAGCCTTGCTTAAAAACTTGCTGCCTTTTTCTTTATACAATCCTTCGGTGGCATGAACCAACGTTTGAAAAGGTGTTCTATTGGACATGTTATTATTAAGAACGGCTCATGAGGCAGATGGATGCAATGGCGCATAGAATACCTGCTGCAAGGTATGTATTGATTTTTTCTTTAAATAGAAAAACAGAGAGCACCGCATTGAGTAAAATGGTTCCTGTATTCAATAAAGGATACACCGTAGCACCATCGTTTTGGTACTCATCCAGCGTTTTGACTACAAAATACAAACTGAAAAAATTGGGTATACCCATGGCTATACCGCCTAGGATGGATCGAAAGGGAAGTGTTTCTTTAAATTTAATTCCGCGAAACAACAACACACTTATTCCACTTAAAGCAGCGGCAGTAAAGGCGCCGACTGGAATCCAGGCAGAGTATAAAGGATCGGTATAATAAGCGGCTAGGTTAATGGCAAGATCAACAATTGCTCCACCGAGGAAGACAATGAAAGGAAATAAAATCAAGCGGGGGTTAAAAGAGAGGTTACCTTTTTGGGTGTTCAGGTTACTTAGTATTATGGCACCAAGAGAAAGGAGAATGGCGAAAAATTTCCAAATGGTGAATTGAGCCATGAGTGCAGGTTCAATTAACAAAATAACGACTGCTGGAATGACCATAGAGGTCTTATTGGCAATGGCTGCTACAGTGAGTCCCATGGTTTGTGTCGTGTAACCCATGGCCCAGAAGATAGGCAGGAAAAATAAACCTGCTCCGAAGCCGGCCCAGTAGGAAGCCATCATGTCATCAGAAGGTGCTGTTTGGAAGGTGAATACAAAACCCACGATCAGGCATACCATGTAATTGATACAAATGGCTTGGATCAACGATACCTGGAAGATTTTGTAATAGTTAAAGACAACAAAAAGAGACGACGTTAAAATTATAGCTAAAACCAGGTTCACAAACTGTGGATTTTACGATTAATTCATTTATTTTGACAAACATAACTAAATCTTCACAATTGGAATTATATACTACACCTTTAATTGTCTCATTTAAGACGATAGATGTTGAGGAAAAGGGGTCTTTGTTTGTGGCTGAAGGAGAAAAGGAAATTCCCTTTCCAATAAAAAGGGTGTACTGGGTTCACGATGCTAAATCAGATGGCGAAGTGAGGGGACATCATGCGCACAAAGAAAGCATTCAGGTAGTCGTTCCTTTACATG
>JAQBNU010000073.1 GCA_028288365.1 Chitinophagaceae bacterium
GAACGGAACTTTGATGTTGGCCGTGCTTACGCTGGAAAAAGCATTCTTATAGATTTTGTTTTCTTCTGACCAATTTCGTTCTAACATTCTATAGCCTATTCCTAAACCAATATAAACATCTAAGGTGAACCCTTTTCTTCTGGCATCTTTTACCAATCGGTCTCCCACCAGTACAGAGTACTCTACCGTTTTCTCTATCAAGTCAAGATGAACGTTTTGTACGGGAGCCATAAGAGTATCCGTTACATAGGAAGAATAAACCGTATTGGTATACCTCAATTCATGAGCAAAATAAAACATCCCATAGTCCTGGTCTTTTTGATAAAACTTCTGTCGGATGTATAGTTGATAGCCCATGTAATCTAAATCATTCAAGGGAATGGAAGAATGACTACTGAACATCGGTTTGCTTTCATATGTACCGCCTAGCTCATATCCAATTCGTTCCTGAAAATAAATTTCGACACTTGCCGTAAATGCATTTCGGAATAGAGCAAAAGGATTCGCTCCTACGATGTATCCTCTAAACTCATTCACACGCGGCGTAAAATACCTGGATCTTTTTTTCCTTATGATCATGTTCGGCATTTGTATCGGAGGCAACGTGTCTTTTGGGGGAGCCACTACCGAATCAAGCGGAACAGCATCGAATGCAGGAGCATCTTTATCGTAATAGGTTTTGTATAAACCAGCAAGTTCCCCATTGGGTTTATACAAACGCCAGATACCCGTCTTATGCCCATCTTCCAGCAAGCCCTCCATTTTATTGGTGCCATCTTTATAATAACCGATATACTTTCCTTTACCCTGCTGATAAAAACACTTTCCTTCCCGCTCCCCTGTTTCATAATAATAATTCCAGGGACCTTCGTTCTTATCGTTTTCAATGGCTCCTTCTATTTTTAATTTACCACTGTCATAAAATTCTTTGTATGTTCCTTTACCCGATTTAAAATTTCCTTCTCCAATTTTTTTACCTGCCGTGTTGAATGTCGTCCAGTCCCCTTCTTTTCTGTCTTCCGTATATTCTCCTTTTGAAGCCACTGTTCCATTCTCATGATAGTATGTCCATTCACCGGACTGCTTGCCTTGTACATAATTTCCTTTAGAAGAAATTACGCCAGATTTATCATAGAAAATCCATTCCCCTTCTTTGAGTCCGTCTTTCTCTTCTCCCTGCCCAAGCACCTGACCGTTCTCATGGTAGTACTTCCATATTCCACTGCTTTTTCCTGCTACCAATAGACCATCGCTTTTCTTCGCTCCACTCGGATAAAACTCCGTGTATATTCCTTTGTCTTCGTGAAAGTCAGCTTGCGCTTTAAAGGCTCCTGTTTCATCGTAAAACTTCCATTGTCCTTCTCTTTTGTCATTGACAAAGGCACCCTCTGTCTTTAATACATTTGCTGTGCTCTCAAAATAATACTTCCAGTCTCCCGTCTTCTTTCCCTTTATATAGGCACCTTCTGTACTTAGATTTCCATTCTCATAATAGTATTTCCAATCACCATATTTAATAGCATTGTCCAACTTCCCGTACGATTTTACCAAACCTGATTCATAGTAGTAATACCACAAGTCAACAGGAACATTGTTCTTAAACATTCCTTTGGATTTTACTTTTCCATTTTGATAAAACGAAGTATAGGTACTGTCACGAACAGTCGTCTTCTTTTTCTTTACTAAAAAAACTTCCCGCTTTACTCTTTTTGCAGCATCATAAAAAATCTCAACGGTCTGATGTGTTTGGGCATTTGCTTCCACAGCAATACATACACTCCCAACTATAGTGATGAATACACTAACAAAAAATGGAGTATACCTGACAGCCGTGGTCATGGGTTATACAGGCAGTTTTGAAAACACTTCTTTTTCCACCCAGCTTCTTCCCCAGTTTTCTATTTCTTCATCTGTCCACAACTCATTAAAAAATATTCTTTTCTGAAAACGTGGAGGAAGGTATTGTCTCCAATTCGTGCCACCTGTTGCAGAAGCTACGTCTTTGTTTTTAATCAGGTGATGAATGGCATGTTTAAAATGTGTCAGAGGCCAAAAGAGATTGGCGTACATGTCATACTTCTTCATGGCATCAACCAGCGACTGCTGTGTTTGATCGTCAAATGAAAGTCTACGGTAGACAGACCATAAATTTTTTGTACGGTGATCTTCCGCTACAGCCAATAATAATTTATCGTATTCCTGTTCGAAAGATTTTAGCGTAAGCGTTTTCGCTCCCGTTACGGCATCGACCGCTCCTTTTTTCCAGTAAATTTTTTCATACATTTCTTCTGTCGTGATGTAATCGTCGTCACCCAAAATCTTTCTGTCATTTGGATGTACCAGATTGATCATATCTGTAGAAGCCAATTCAATCATCCGATATTGTACCGATTGAAAGCCACTGGCCGGTGTCAGTGCCGCTCTGAATTTCAAAAACTGTTCTTGCTCTAATCCAACGGAGATGATGTCGAATGATTCTATCATCTGACCAAAACACCAGTTGATGCGTTCAATGCGTTGCTTAAAAAAGTCAGCGGATACATGTTCTCTTTCTTGTAGTAAATTCAGTTCATGCAAAATCAATTTGAAATACAATTCTGTGATCTGATGATAGACGATAAAAATCATTTCGTCCGGAAAATCAGTACGTGGTTTTTGAAGAGAAAGCAATGTATCCAGACGAATGTAATCCCAATAGTTAACATACTTCGCATACAACAACCCTGTCAAATGGGTATTTAAATCCTGTCCATCAGATTCGTATCGTTCATGAAGAGAAGCCAGTATATCGTTGGTTTTATTTTCGGGATCGGCAGGCACCATATTCTGTAATTTTTCGTATCTATACCCTGAAGAGGATTCTTTCAACACTAAATTTAATAATATCACCTAGATATACAAGGTATGAAACAACAACAATTTGATAGTCCTGATTATTATGCCATAGACGATCTTCTTTCGGAAGAACACAAGCTGATCAGACAGAGCGTCAGAGAGTTTGTCAACAAATCGATACGTCCAATCATTGAGAAATGTGCTCAGGAAAATCACTTTCCAACAGAGATGATCAAAGCATTTGGAGACCTCGGTGTATTCGGACCTACTGTTCCCGAAACTTATGGTGGAGGTGGTTTAGATTATATTGCTTACGGCATCATGATGCAAGAAATTGAACGGGGAGATTCGGGTATGCGGTCTTTGGCTTCTGTTCAGGGTTCGTTGGTGATGCATCCGATTTATCAATACGGTTCGGAAGAACAGAAGAAAAAATATTTACCCAAGCTGGCTTCTGGAGAAATGTTAGGTTGCTTTGGATTGACAGAGCCAGATCATGGTTCCAATCCCAATGGTATGGC
The DNA here is from genome assembly GCA_028288365.1 of Chitinophagaceae bacterium. GTDB lineage: Bacteria > Bacteroidota > Bacteroidia > Cytophagales > Cytophagaceae > JACMQM01. The sequence goes on from JAQBNU010000073.1 coordinate 3,357, forward strand.
CACAAAGATCACCGATCAGGGAGATCATTATTTACTTAATGGAAGCAAACTTTGGATCACCAATTCACCACTCGCAGACATCGCTGTCGTTTGGGCAAAGAATGAAGAAGGCAGAATCAAAGGAGTGATTGTAGAGCGCGGCATGCCAGGTTTTAGCACTCCGGAAATACATAACAAATGGTCTCTGCGAGCAAGCATCACAGGAGAATTAGTATTTGACAATGTAAAAATACCGAAAGAAAATCTGCTTCCTAAAGCGGATGGATTGAGTGGTCCACTGGGTTGTCTTGATGCTGCACGTTACGGTATTTCATGGGGAGCATTGGGTGCTGCGATCGATTGTTATGAAACAGCCAAACAGTATTCATTGGAACGCATTCAATTTGACAAACCCATTGCTTCCTTTCAATTGGTACAAAAAAAGTTAGCCGAGATGCTGACCGAAATTACCAAAGGCCAATTGATGGTATGGCGATTAGGCATGTTGAAAAATCAAGGAAAGGCAACAAGCGGTATGATCTCGATGGCCAAACGCAACAATGTAGAATTAGCATTGAACGTTGCTCGTACCTCACGACAAATACTAGGTGCGATGGGCATCACAGGAGAATACCCCATCATGCGCCACATGATGAATTTAGAATCCGTTGTGACGTACGAGGGAACACATGACATTCATTTATTGATTACAGGAAACGAAATCACAGGGATACAAGCTTTTAAATAAAACAGCAAGAGCAGATTAAAACTCTGCTCTTATTTTTCTTTTGGTATAATATACAACTGTCCCGCTCCTATCTTAATTGCTCCCAGGATCAATGCTATCATAATGGTGGCTATCCTGACATCAACGATAGGAAAAAACAGGACGGATAAAATCCCAATCACTGTAGCAAATTGTTGAATAAAAACTCTAAATACAGGAGTTAGTATGGTAACGGTCCATTCATAATCTCCGTTTATCACCATACGTTTCTGTTTGATGTATTCCATTGTTTGCTGAGCAATGATAGCAAAAACGCCAAAGAGGAAATTTTGATCATCCTTTAATATATCCAATAAAGACGGAAGCTTCATGAATGTACCCAGCACCTGATACGAAGCTTCAGTTATTCCATAAGAAAAAAAAACGACCACCGATGAGCCGATCGCAATGCATGCGATTTTAAAGGTATGACTGGATATAGTCGAAAAAGGAAATGAGACGGTATCATTTTTCCATAATTTAAAACTGGTAAATGCACTCATGACGAGTGCTTCCACCATGTAATAAAGAATAACAAGCAATGGTCCCCAACTCCAAAACCAGATAAATACCAATAAAAAAACAAGCTCAAATACATTTTGCAAAAACTCAATCTGTATTCCAAACGGTCTGTAACGGTACTTATCAAAAACAGGTAGCCATAGAAAGCCTATTCGCTGGAAAGATGAATTCATGTTACTTTTCCAAAATCAGAGCCGCAGCACCCAACAGACCTGCATCATTACTCAATGTAGCCTGCTTGATTTCTAATTCATCGGTATAGTAAGAAGGTAAATGTTTTTTCAGAACAGCCAACATATCTGGCTTAATCAATTCAATGGCTGGTGAAATCCCGCCACCAATCAATATTTTATCCAGATCGAGTGTGCGTATCACAGCCACCATGGTTTCTCCCAAAAAACGTCCTGCATATTTGTATACTTCCAATGCAATCTCATCTCCTTTTTCCGCTTCTTCCTGAATAGATTTAGGATCTAACTCTTCAACGGTATGTAAAGAAGATTTATACTTGGTATCAGCTGCTAATAATTGTTTGGCATAAGCCACCAAATTTTTCAAACCCACTTGTTCTTCCAACGTCTTACCGGTGTGTGTAAGAATGTGGCCAATCTCTGTACCGTTTCCTCTTACTCCAATGAACAACTTCCCTTTCATAACAACACCACTTCCCACACCTGTTCCAAGAGTAACAAGAATATAATTATCAAACCCTTTATGTCCTCCAAAATAATATTCTCCCAATGCGGCACACTTCGCATCATTTTCTATTTTAAATACTTTCCCGGGAAATTTAGAATTTAAAAAAGGAACAATGGGTTCATCTTTCACAGAAGGAATATTGGGTAAAAAAATAACCTTCTTTCTATCGCCCGACAATAGGCCCGGCCAGCCAATACCTACACCGGTTATATCAGGAAACTGCGTGAGATAATTACCAATTTCTTTCGCCAGATGATCGACAAATCCACCTTGCGAAGTCCAGCCTTCTGTTTTAAATCGTTTCGCGTGAGAAATTTCTCCTTCATAAGATACGAGACCAAACTTAGCCGAAGTACCTCCAATGTCAATTCCTAAAATCATACTGTTACTTATACATCAATGAATACAATACTAAATAAACAATGGCTCCCGCAAGATAACCCAGGAAAGCCAAGAATCCGTTTTTTTTCAAATACCAACCAAAATCTATTTTCTCCATTCCCATAGCTGCCACGCCAGCAGCAGATCCGATGATCAATATACTTCCTCCTGTGCCGGAGCAATAAGCCATGAATTCCCATAATTTATGATCCATTGGATATTGACTCAGATCGTACATTCCCATAGACGCTGCAACCAATGGAACGTTGTCGATCACGGCAGAAGCCAGGCCAATAATAAATACAATCACATCTTCATTACCCACTGTTACATTCATCCACGCAGAAAATGAAGCCAACACATCGATCGTTTGCAAAGCACTTATCGCCAATAATATTCCAAGGAAAAATAAGATACTGGAAGAATCAATTTTTGATAACGCATGCGCAACAGAAAGTGGTTTCTTTAATTCTTCATCCTTATGGTTATTGACAATCTCTGAAATGATCCAAACAATACCCAAAGACAACATCATTCCCATCATGGGTGGAAGGTGCGTGAGTGTTTTAAATACCGGAACAAAAATCAAGGCAAGTATACCTGAATAAAACATAATGCTTCTTTCTACATTCGTTGCATCTCCTTCCTGAACTTCTGAAGAAGATTTAAACAGTTCCAACTTCATGTTTTTTAATCTGAAACTCAAAATCAATACAGGAACAATCGCACACACAAGACTTGGGATAAATAGCATTTTCATGATATTAACAGAAGATATTTGTCCTCCGATCCATAACATTGTCGTTGTCACATCACCAATTGGAGACCATGCACCGCCTGCATTCGCTGCAATGATTACAATTCCCGCAAACAACTTACGTTGATCCACGCTTGATATGATTTTTCGCAACAAAGCAATCATCACAATCGTTGTTGTCAAATTATCAAGTATGGCAGATAAAATGAAAGCAAGTAGTGCAACCAGCCACAAAAGAGGAATAGGATTTTTTAGTTTGATTCTATCTGTAATGACCCGAAAACCACCGTGTACATCTACTAACTCCACAATGGTCATTGCACCGAAAAGAAAGAAAAGAATCTGAGCAATTTCATTGACATGATGCCCCAGCGAATGTGTTAAAAAATGATGGTATGCTTCTGTTTCTTCTACACCAGGTAGCAACAATTGAAAATCTGTAAACGAAGTATAGCTTACAGGTCCAATCAATGCAATGATCGTCCAGCATATAATTCCAGTCACTAAAGCAGAAGCTGTTTTGTTTATCTTTATAGGATGCTCAAAAACAATGGCCAGATAGCCAATTACAAAACAACTTATCACCAACAGTTCCATCATACTTCTTCGACACCAAACAGGCAACATCTAAAATTCACGTTCTACAATTTAAAACTAAAATGATTAAAACACAGAAGAGCTTCTACTTTTCTCTATTATTTCCATGTTTTTGAAAGAGTTTAGATGATTAATTAGTAGTTTTAATATCGATGTTAGACATACAATTTACGTCATCTCCTCCTGACTTATCCGAACTATTGGAAGATGAGAACCTACGCCCAGCCATTGATCTCATCAATAAGTGGTACGAAGGATCCGAGTCTTTTACTTTTCTATCTTCAGGATCAACAGGAACTCCTAAAGAAATCACCTTATCAAAAAAATTCCTGATAGCCAGCGCCAACCGTACCATTGAGTTCTTTAATATTCAATCCTCCGATACTTTATTGCTTGCATTAAACACATCCTTTATGGGAGGGATGATGATGATTGTAAGAGCCATCGTAGCAAAGACGCATTTGATTTATATTGCTCCCAAAAATCTAACTTCTTCTATACTGTGCGATTTACCTCCAATTAAATTAGCATCACTGGTTCCCTATCAAGCAACAGTTTTGCTCCGTGAAAACAAACTGGATCCTTTCGTATCTATTCAAAACTTGTTACTCGGAGGAGCTCCAATAGATGGAACTTTACAACAAAAACTGTTCGCATTAGAAAGTCCCTGCCATTTCTACCACACCTATGGAATGACAGAAACCGCGTCACATGTTGCGATCAAAGAAATAACTCATAACCCGTCCTGCTACAACGCATTAAAAGGCTTTTCATTTTCGACAGATGATAGAGATTGTCTCGTCATTCATTATCTAAATGTTCCTCTTATGAACTGGAAAACGAATGATGTCATAGCCTTACATTCGTCAACATCATTTGAATGGATTGGGCGCATCGATTGGGTGGTAAATTCGGGAGGTGTCAAATTTAATTTAGAAAGAGCAGAAGAATGTGTAGCTATTTTTTTTCATGACCAACAGATTCATACGATGTATACATCTTATAAAATTCCCGATCAAACCTGGGGAGAAAAATGGATATTGATTACGGAAGAGCCTCTATCTGCACTAGAAATAGATGCGCTAAAAAACTACTGCAAAAAAACACTAGGTAAATACATCTATCCTCAGGACATATATACCATAAAAAAAATAGTCTACCTTCCCAGTGGGAAAGTAGACCGAATAAGTTCTTTTAAAGAAGCAACTAGACTTTCGATTTAAATCGTTTGTCAAACTCTATTGCAATTGTTTTCGCATCAAAATTGTAAGGCTTCTTTGCTATATCAACGGGTACCACAACTTTCACTCCTTCAAAGTCAGTGAAGCGTACTCCAACTTTAGGCAAACCAAAATCTTTATCAGCAGAACTGATATCCTCGAAAAGGATATCCAATATATTAAGAAGCTTACTATCCAATTTTTGAGCCTCTAGTAAAACCATCAGATCGGTTGATAAGCTTGGCAGATGATCGGTATTTAAAGAAGCTAACTTAAGCTCTACAAGCTTCTCTCTTACATCATAAAACTCATCTAGAATGATGTCCCAAACCTCCTCTGCAAAAGCATCGTCTGTCAATGCATCTTCTTCTACATCATCAATTACTAAAAATAACTGATTCCATAAGTAGATTTCTATCCCACCGTTTGCATAAGTAGCCTTTACTTCTGTATTTGCTAAAGAAATTCCAGTTTCCTCATCAAGCCTTTCTTGTAGACTTTCAACCAAAAAACTCATACCTGTTTTACACTAATTTTATTACGATAATACGTAATTTCGTGAAAATTAAAATGAAATTAAAATGAATAAAAAAAAAATATATTCTTTAAGCTATTCCAATACGCTCAATCCTGCACCCTACCTCTATAAGCTAGACCTTCACTTCAATTTCACAGATCAAGGAGTCTATCTAAAGTACAACAAGCATTTTTTAAATAGAGAAGATTTTTCAGAAGACGAATTAGAAGAAGAAGGTTTTAGTACAAATGATGATGTGCAAATAGAGAGTACATTAAGTCCTGCTTGGACAACATATTTCAAACAATTGAAAGAACATCCCAAATGGACTGCTGACAAGCCATCTGAAGACATCGGCAATACGCTTTCATTAAACACGACAGAAGACGAAAGCATAAAATACCTGACACTTAATAAAGTCGAATACCTATTGGAAGAGGTATATCAGGCAATACTAGAAACAGCTAAAATAGAAGCGCCCCTATCACTCTATCTTAAAAAAGTCCATAAAGGTATAGATAAAACTGTCGAACTCATTTGGCACTTTAAAGACCGATTATTTGAAGTCATTCACAATGAACAAAAGAATACTACACCATGGGAAGAAGGACAAGAATGGCTCTTTCAGTTCTATGAAACAGATTTAGGAGAATTGTCTGTTCATAAAAAGAAATTACCAGAAGGAAAAGTATGTATAAATCCTGGAGATGGACTTTGGTATGAAACACCCAATGATAAAAATTGGGAAAAGATACTATTGACCCTATTCCCTAACTAACAATTTAGCGTTAAGATTTTCTTAATTGATTTAATCCCTTTTGTAAATCCCCCATTAGAACACCTAGTTTTTCTACAGACATGTCCGGATCTGGAAAGTCTTTACTTACGTAAGCCTTGGCTTCCCATACTTCCATGATGTCTCCAAAGGAAAGTTCATAAGGTGGATAGCTTGGATTATCAGACTTCAATGTGATAACCTGATCCGACGAACCACGTAATAAACGCTTGTAAACAATCCCTTCTTGACGCGTAACTACCACATAAGTCTTACCTTCCTTTACTAACTTCCAATTGTCCATATACTGACCTACAATGATAGAACCAGAGTTCAGAGGCAGCATGGAATCTCCTTTAATTTCAAATGCTCTAAAGGTGCCATTTTGAAAAATGGGTAATAAAAAGACTGGTAATTCAGAGATGTATTCTGGATCTTGGTAACCATTCAAATAACCAGCCGCTGCTTTTTGAGGCACTAATTGTATCCCTTCCTTATCGTCAGCATTAACAGTGATCGCTAATACTCTTAATTTCTTTCCTTCTAGATCAGTAGCCTTACTCGAGGTCAATGCTTGCTCATCTGAAAAATCTAGCGAAATCAAATCATCTACACTAATGTTCAACTCTGAAGATAACTTCAACAGGTTTTGTAAGCCCGGCTCTGCTCTTCCTTCTTCATAAGCTCCTAGCACAGAACGCTTAATACCGATTTTAGCAGACAGTTGCTCTTGTGTAAATCCAGCTTTCTTTCTTAAAACTTTTATATTGTTGCTGATCAATGTCATTCGTATAAATTTTGATTCAATAATATCGTCATGTCATTGCACCATAATTTTAATAAAGCTGGTACAGATTGAGAGCTTTCTACTTTTGTTTTATAATGTAGGGAACCTCCTTCATTTGCGATAAGCAAGACTTCTAACAAGTGCTCTCCCCCTTTTCGGATGCATTTGAAATATTTCACTTTCCCTGGTATTGTGGCTTCAGACATATTTTAAACATTTACCAATACGCTAAATTAATTGGCAAAAATACAAATAGCAAATATTTTACTATTTTTTTTAGCATATATGCGTTTAATATGGCTAAATGCCCTTTTCAAACACATTTTATACTAAAAGTCTGTTTTAAAAAGATTTCTATTTTAGCAACGCTTTAATATCAGCTTCTAAAGAGGCATCACTTGGAGCTTTAGCAATATACTGAACGATATTACCCGCTTTATCAATCAATACGAATCGAGGAATATACGGTACATCATAACGCTCCAGTAACTTCTCTTCTATACCTTCTCGCGAGATCATATGAAATCCTTCAATGTGATTACTTTTCACATAGCTTCTCCACTTGTCCATGTCTATTCCTTTATCAATCGAAACATATAAAAACACTACATCTTTATTTCCTACAAAAGCTTCTTTCAACTTTTTACCTTTCTTCATTTCCTCCAAGCACGGTCTGCACCACGTAGCCCAAATGTCTAAGTATACTACCTTACCTTTAAAATCACTTAAGCTCGTCAACCCTCCATCTATATTTTCTAATTTAAAATCAGGTGCAGGCTTTCCCTGTAATTCCGCACGATCAGCAGGTGTAGCTACATGTTTAAACCCTAAAATAACAAAGCTGCAAACTAAAACTGCTGCTATCACGAAATACCATTTTCTTTTCATACTCTTATATATTTTTGTATCTTGTAGTAACCAGATTACGAATGAATTAATTCAAACATAATTAAAATTCATTTTAAAAACTACTTTTTAACTGCTATGAAAACAACCAACGCTATATTCCTCTCTACTCTCAGTTTAGTACTAGTATTTATATTTTTTCAGGCTTGTGGTTCAAAAAAATTTCACCGTGAAATTGAAACACCAGAAATAAAGATCAACCTGGTTGGTAATAAGCCTACTTCTATGGATCCTTTTTCAGTCGGTCTCGTAGTAACAAATAAAAAGACGACTAAGAATGTAACGTTGAATCTCGAAGTATACGCTAGTGAGTTAGACGAAAAAAATCCAACTTTCACAAAAAAGAGCGCCGATAAGTATTCGCTTACTTTTGAACAAACAGATCATACAACCAGAGAATTAATTTTATCCACTAGTAACGACGAAGTAATTGTAGAAGAAGTGTTATAATCATTTGTTTTTGCATGCTTAAAAAACTACTTTCTTCTCTTGCAAAAAATCCATGGAAATCATACGCTGATTCGGTAGGAGCCGATTATATTGACGGAGGTTTCATGCACAGCGATCGCATTGTTGCACACCATCATTTTTTCTCAGTCATTGTTTCAATTGGCACTAATCAAAGGGGAAACAGCGGGTATCGTTACACCCGTTTCAGGTGTTCCTATGTATCTGATCACCAAACTTACTTTTCAATTAAAAGTAAAAAATTCCACTTGGGATTTGTCAAAGGTTTGTTCTCAAAAAAAACGGCTGCAGCATTACCTATTCAAAAGTTGTATGATATATCAACCCCAAAAGAGGAATTAATTTCCATACTTTTTGAAGATCAAAAATTTTGCACCTTGTTGAACACTCTTTCTGATTTCAAATTTTTATCTGAAAAAGACGATGGAGAATATGGGCCTGATTTTTTACCCGCTGAGCATCAACTATGTCTTGAAATAGAAGGCGAAGTAGAAGATGCAGAATTACTTTCCGCAGGAATCGGCATTATTTTAGCTACTGTTGAATCATTCGTAAACAACGGTTTGGTGAAGCAGGAAAAAAGCAGTGTCGATTATTAAAAATAAAGTACACAAACCTGCTACTTTTGACCGTTGCAACGTATATACAACAAGAACCAACACCCAAACTGTTATGAAAAATCTGTGTCTTAGATTTGTTCTGGCTTTATTGGTAACAGGGTTTACCTATATAGCATTTGTATCAGGAACAATTGAAGTAACAACTACTCGTCATATTATTTCCCCTATTTCTTTCGGCGACTTACTCGTTCAAAGTAAACAGGAAAGTAACAATACGAATATCATCCATGAAGATCATATCAGGAAGCTCAATTATGCCAGCTTCAGAAAAAGCCTTTTAAGGCACCGCAGTATATATTACGCCAATCAGGATTAATACATATTATTCTAAAATCACTCACTAAAAATCTTTATCTTGGTGTAACTATTATACTTAAAATCATTTTTTCATGATGAAAAAAGGAAAAGCGATTGCCATTATTGATGAAGATCCTTGGTTAGAACCATTCAGAGATGAAATTGAAGCTAGAATAAGAAGATTTAAACAGGCAAAAAAAGAAATTAAAGATATAGCAGGAGGACTTGCTGAGTTCAGTACTGCACATAAATATTTCGGCATCAACTTCGACCAGGAAAAAAAAGGTTGGTACTATCGCGAATGGGCACCAGAGGCAACACGGCTTTGCTTAATCGGAGATTTTAATGAATGGGATCATAATGCTCACCCTATGTACAGAAATGAACAAGGGTATTGGGAGATTTTTTTACCTTATGAGCAATACCACAAAACCTTTATTCACAAAAGTAGAATCAAGGTCCACATTACTTCTATTAACGGCTCAAATGATCGTATACCAGCTTATATAACCCGCGTCATACAAGACCCTATTACTTACGATTTCAGCGGACAGCTTTGGTTTCCAGGAAAACCATTTGAATGGACAGATCGAGATTTTTCCTTTAAACGTTTTCAGGAGCCTATCATATACGAAGTGCACGTGGGTATGTCTCAAGAAAAAGAAGGCGTTG
>JAQBNU010000091.1 GCA_028288365.1 Chitinophagaceae bacterium
GTCGAACTCCACCGGTTTTAGTGTCACACACACACAAGAGTTTGATGGACTTCGCGATCTGTTCAGTAAAAATAAAAAGAAGAAAAACGATCACATGAAAAATGAACTCATCATCCGAAGAGAAGACGAGGTACAGGATACGGTGAGGGTGGAACCGGTGAAGCCCTAAGAAAGAGTGATCAGTGAAATAAAAAAGGAGAGCAAATTGCTCTCCTTTTTTATTTCATAATATTATAATGATATGGAGAAAAATTAATAAACAAATCACTTCTGATCACTGACAACTGTCCACTGATCACTCTTTTACGGTCTATCCCCAATCACCGTTGTGATCCCCACAGACAACACGTGCTTGTATTGCAGGCCAGGACCAACCGTTCCATCGCTTCTGGTCAATTTGATGTCATCGTCATAAATCATGTTGGCTGTAAAGGAAGCCGTCACGTATTTGTTGACTTTAAAAAGAATGGAGTTATCAGAGAAAATATCGATGCGATCCAATGTCTCATAATTTCCAAACATGGTAATGGCACTGGAGAACACGATGTTTTCTGCGATGTTAAATTTCAACTTTGCATTTAGCAAAGCACCAAACTCTGCACGGAACGTGTTATAGGGCTTAACACCGTAAGCACCCTGTGCAGATAAAATGGGGTCATTGACGCAGGTAAACTTTGTGGTGACAGGAGAAAGAAATAAATAAAAATGTTCACTCGGATCGTATTCAAGACCCAATGCAGATGTCAAGTAAGCCGGCGCTAAAAAATTAGAAACATAATCAGATGTGTCGGCTTCTGTTGTCGGACTTTTATAATATTTGCGACCTTCTGCAAACTGTGTCCTAAAATCGTTCAACCAACTAGCACGAATGTGCTTGTGTAATTTATAGGATAACTTTTCAACATAGATAAATTTATCTTCATTCTTGATCCAGTTAGCGGACTTATCACCGATGCGGGAAAGACCATAACCCATGTCCAGGTTATTGTACCATGACCAGTTATTTTTATGATAGTATGCGAAGGCGGAAATCAAAGCAGTAAATGAAACAGAGTTTTGTCCCCCTCCACTCCAGTTTGACAAATTCACTTGTGAAAAATTGATGGCTGGTGTAATACCTTTTCTCCAATGTTTTACAGAGTCTGGTATTTCTTCTTTTTTTAATTTTTCCTGTGCTTCCAAATATGCTTTTTGCTCATCTGTCATTTGTGCCTGTGAAAAGAAGGGAAGCATCAAAAATAAGAGCACCAAGAATGGCGCAATAGCTGGGTTTTTCATTTCTTTTTAAGTTTTAAACTAAAAGTCCGTCAAAGTTATTGAATAATTGTACTTTTATAAGTCAATGCGCAAAAAAATCACACGTTATTCGCTAATATTTCGTTAACATCCGGTTTCGCATATTGTTCATATTACTCCTGTCACGTGTCACTAAAAAATACTTTTTACTGGATCAGCCTCGCGATCGTTTGTTTTGTTTCGCCTAACGCTTACACACAATCTACTGACAGTTCCGTTACTTTTAATAAAAAGCGTTTTACCCTTTTAGCCACATCAGCCGGTGTTGGATATACTGGTGGTATGGCAGTCCTTGCCAGCATCTGGTACAGTAATCAAATGAGTGGTCAATTTACTTTCTATGACGACAATAAAGAATGGAGAGGAATGGATAAGATGGGACATCTATTTACTTCTTTCGAGGTGAGTAGTGGAGCTGTACGCACGTTGAAATGGACTGGTTCTACTAAAAAGAAAAGTATTCTTTACGGAGGATTCGTAGGAGCTGCATTGACCATCCCTATAGAACTTTTCGATGGTTTCTCAAAAGAATACGGCGCCTCCTGGGGTGATGCCGTAGCAGATCTCAGTGGTAGTGTCTTGGTAACAAGTCAGTATTTATTGTGGGATGAAATCCGCATCATGCCGAAATTTTCTTACCATGAAACAGGTTATGCCGTGATGCGTCCCAATACACTGGGCACTACGACTCCCGAGCGATTCATCAAAGATTACAATGGACAAACGTATTGGCTATCGTTTAACATCGCTTCATTGGCACATCTGCAAAAATTTCCAAAATGGTTAAACCTCAGTGTGGGTTATAGCGCCAAAGAAATGTTGTATGCTACACCCAATGATAATATAGACAATGGTTTTCATTCTTATGCACAAGGCTTTTTGTCGCTTGACATAGATTTCAACCGCATCAAAACCAAACACGCTGCGCTGCGTGCACTGTTCCGTGGGCTCAACCTGTTGCACATGCCTTTACCCGCATTGGAATACAATGGAAGAAACGGATTTCATTTCCACCCTCTTTATTTCTAATCCACATCCCATGTTTAAGCCAGGAGATTACATTCGTTTCATTCACGCCAAAGAAGAAGGCCGCATCATACGTGCTTTCGGTCCTAACGAATGGGAAATAGAAACAACAGATGGATTCAGAATTCCAGTGATGGCGTCTGAAATTGTAAAGGTCTCAAGTCCAGAACCCGCTGTGGCAGCCGAACAGGAACTTAAGAAGAAAAAAGCAACAGCTAAACAATTGGCCGTTGTGCCTTTCAACGATCAGGCTTTTGATTTGTATTTGATCAACGACAGCGCAAGCACCTGTCTTTACAGTTTGTATGAAACAGCAAAAAGTACGGGCGTTTCAA